>CANHTV010000059.1 GCA_947463285.1 Verrucomicrobiaceae bacterium
CCGGACCAGCCGTAGTAGGCGGTGGCGAGAGGCTGGATGAATCCGCCGATGAGTCGTGGCATGCCGAGCAGAGCTCCACAGACGAGGATGTTAAAAATGACCAGCTTCCAGGCGTGGTTTTGAGCGTTTTCTGAGTTGCGGCTGTGCGCAGAGATGCCGAGACAAAGGCTGGAAAAAGCGATGCCGGTGAGGACGAGCAGAAGGAGTCTGGCAAAACCGTTTCCAGGTAGGCTACAGCCGGTGATTTCGACCAACAGGCCGAGTGCAAAACCCTGTGCGACGACGAGTGGAATGAGAAAGCCCAGCTTGGAAAGCAGGTAGGCCGAGATACGCAGTCCGCCACGGCGCTCGCGTTCCAGCAGCGGCCTTTCGAGGGCGATTTCACGGGCTCCGTTGCGCACGCCCATGATGAGAATGAGCAGCGTCTGAATGAAAAGCGCCATGGCGCAGGTGTAGGCTGCTGGCCAGAGGAACTCGGGTGTGGAGTCACCACGACTGAGAGCGGAAAGATAGACGGTATTTGGCGCGACCAAGAGCATGGCTAGCAACGGCAGAGCAACGATGAGGATGAGGTGTTCCAACCATTCGGACTGGGTGCGGCGAAAGATGCTCCATCTGCGGCGGATGAGGTGGCTGGTCTGCTGAATCAACGATGGCAGGGCAGGGGGGCCTGGTGCGGCATTGATCTCACTTAGACTCTTTTTCGGTGAGGCGATGGCTGGATCATGCTCGGGTGCGTCTGTGGAAAGATCTTCCTGCGTGATCGGCTCCATCATGGATCGTCCGAGGTCGCCGAGCTTGAAGGCTTCGTAATAAGACTCGCGATGGCGTGACCAGGAGTCACCCCAGCGCTCGGCTGGGCGCTTGGCGAGGCGTGGGTAGAGCTCCTCGACGTTGGCGATGCTGAAGTAATGAGCCACGGCACGCGCCGGACCATGAAAACAGACGTAGCCTTCGTGGAGAATGACGACAGTGTCGTAGGAGGCGATATTGGCGACGCTCTGAGTGGCGTGGACGACCATGCGCCCAGGCTGGTCGGTGACGATAAATTTCAGCAGGGCAGTGAGTTCCTGCTCTGACTTCACATCGAGTCCATCCGTAAATTCATCACAGAGCACCAGTGGGGCATCACTGACGAGAGCCAGGGCCAGTTTTAAACGACGACGCTGGGAGATGCTGAGAGCGCTGACGCGAGCCGAGGCCATGGTCTCCAGACCCACACCGACGAGAATGTGTGAGGCTTTGGCGATGCGTGCCTCATCAGTCTGACCACTGACGCGCAGCATGAGCGCACTCATGAGGGTTTCGCGGACGGTCAGCACCATGCTGAGCGCATCGTCATCGGCGGTGACGACACCGATGCTGTTGGGATGCACCGGGTGCAGAGCCGTGTCTTTGCCAAAAAAAGCGATCACACCTTCGCTCGCCTGATCCAGGCCGGCGAGGAGTCGGATGAGGCTGGTCCGGCCACTGCCTGGGGCTCCAATGACCGCCATCAGATGACCCTTGGGGACGGCAAAGCTGATTTGGTTCAGGATAGTCAGCGCTTCTTGCGAGGGCCGTGGGAGTGAGCGAGTGACATTGAGGACTTCCAGCATGACTTCATGAAAGCGGAAAAATCCGTAGGCACAACCGCCAAGTCAGACCTCAGTCATCGTCATCATCACGGATCTCGCGACCACCTGCCGTCTTCTTCTTCACAGAGGAGATGTTTCGGTGAACCCAGACACTCTGCATCATGCCCATGAGAAAAAGGGTGACGATCATGAAGGTGCCTCCGTAGCTGATGAATGGCATGGGCAGACCAATAACCGGCAACATGCAGAGGTTCATGCCCGCGTTTTGAAAGGTATGCGCGAAGAACATGGTCACAACACCGACGACAATGAGTCGCCCGACCTGATCCCTTGAATAAAAGGCGATGAATATGCCCTGGAGCAGCAGCAGAGCGATGCCGCTGAGCAGCATGACCGAGCCGCGAAAGCCGAACTCCTCACACACGACACTGAAGATGTAGTCACTGAAGGCCTCCGCTTCAGGGTAAAACATGCGGTGGATGGAGCGCTGATCCGGCACTTTTTCTGACAAGGGGCCTTTGCCTTCAAAGCCTGCGGAAGCGACGGCGGTCTGCACGAAGTTGGGCACCCAGCCGTGGCCTCGTGTGTCCACTTTTTCAGGCTGATTTGTCAGCAAATACCAGGTCTGGTCGATACGGGCCTGCTGGTATTCTTTGAGGACAAAAAAGTACATCAAGGGAATGACGCAGAGGGCACTGAGGATGAGCGTGATGATGTAGCGAAAGGGAATGCTGCCGACGAGCATCATGGCCAGGAAAACCGGCCCCCAGACGAGACCGGAGCCAAGGTCTTCCTTGATCACCATCGCGGCCGGGATGGCCGTGAGAAGTCCCGCAATGAGGATGCGCAGCCATGGCCGGCGAAACATGGGAGCCATGCGTGGTAATTCTCCGAAGACGACAGCCAGCATGATGATGCCTGCCATGATCGCAAACTGGGAGGGCTGCATGGACAAGCCGCCAATGCTGACCCAATTTTTGTTGCCGTTGATCTCGATGCCGAAGAGATGTAGGTAAACAAGACCCGCGATACCGCCGAGATACATCGGCACGCAAGCCCAGCGCACCCATTTGTAGTCGATCAGTGACGCACCGAACAGGAAGGGAACACCGATGCCGATCCAGGTGATTTGCTGCCGCCATTTCAGCGCCAGATCCTGGGCTTCACGGAAGGAGGAGGCATTAAAAATGGCATACACACCAAAGGTCAGCAGACCTGCCATGGTCAGCATGAGGATCCAGTTGATGCCGAGAAATTTTTTGAACAGGGGGGTCATAGACAGTTGGAAAAAGTTAGCCCAGGGCAGGGATGGAGGCGAGCAGCTTACGGGTGTAATCATGCTGCGGCCGCTCGCAGACGGCATCCGCCGGTCCCGTTTCGACGACGACGCCACGGTTCATGACGATGATGTCATCACTCATGTGTCTGACCACGGCCAGATCATGGGCGATGAAGAGATAGGTCAGGCGGAACTCGTCCTGGAGATCTTTGAGCAGATTCAGGATGGAGGCCTGCACACTCACATCCAGCGCACTGACGGGTTCATCACAGATCAGAAACCTAGGCCGGACGGCCAGTGCCCGAGCGATGCCGATGCGTTGTCTCTGGCCGCCACTGAATTCATGAGGGTAGCGTGTCAGCGCCTCTTCAGGCAGGCCCACTTTTTTCAGCAGTCTGGCGGAGATTTCACGGCGCTGTTGCCGGGTCTGGTCAGGAAAATGAATCTCCTGAGGTTCTGCCAGGATGGATTCAATGGTCATACGAGGGTTCAGTGAGCCGATGGGGTCCTGGAAGATCATCTGCATCTCCCGGCGCAATGGGCGGAACTGACCTTCAGGCAGGCTGAGGATCTCCCGCTCTTCGTAGTAGGCCTGACCTCCTGTGGGCTGGATGAGCTTCAGCAAGGCGCGGGAGACGGTGGATTTACCACTGCCGCTTTCTCCCACGAGGCCGAGTGTTTTGCCCTCAGCGATCTGAAAGCTGACATCGTCCACAGCCTTCACCACATCACGTTTTCCCCAGCCCGAGCGGATGGGGAAGTGGACTTGCAGGTTTTCGACTCGGATCAGACTCATAAGGGCCCGAGACTACGTCACTCCGGCACTCTGTCACGCAGCGGCTTCAGTGGAATGTAAAAAGCAAGGCGCGAAAGGCTGTCTTGGGCTCCACGACCTAAGGGAATCCGAATACACCCAGCTTTTAAGGCATTCATGGCGTCAAAGGCCTCGCCTGGGCGGTTTTGTCGTAACGTAGGGCAGAACCTAATCACTGCGGCAACACCAGCCACCACAGGTGCGACCTCCGCTGTCTTCACTCTCACACCCGGAGCTTTGTCGACTGGAACCGCTGAGCCAGGCTTCGAAGGCTTTGTGGATGATGCTTTCATCAACTCGAATATCGACTTCACTCGTGACTTGGGTCTGCGCAGTGCCAGCGGCACTGGCTTCCTGCTCTCGATCCGCGAGCGTACCGTGCTGGAAACAACGGCGGTGTGGAAGACGGAGACCTTTATTCGAACCTCCTCGAATAGGCTCTCGATACTGAGGCCGCAGTGGAGCTGGTAGCTTTCGCCTCGAAACCAACGCCTCCACTAGCACGGCTGATGCGGTCTTCACTCGTCCCGCGAATGGCCGTGCTGACATCCGTTATGAAGTCGAGTTGAGTGTCGATGGCAATCGCTGGACAAAGCTCGCCATCTAACCGTAGCTGAGCATCGTTGCTGATGGGCGCCAGATCGTGCGCTACAATGCCGTCAATGGCTCCAATGTTTTGCAGGTGAAGCCCGAGGTATGCTGCGCCTGAAAGTCAGTCTTGGGGGTGAAGAAGTCAGTGTGTTGCCTACGGGTCAGGTTGGATCTCAAATCAGCATCAAGCCTGCAACCTCCACACGCCTGCTGGGCACAAGCAGCATCGTGGCAAAATCGTGGCAGAATCGGCTGATCGTTTAGGGTTGAATGCCGAGAAGGGTTATCGCTTAGCCACAGAGCCTGCTGAAGCAGCTCGTCTCCGCCTTTGGAAGGCAGATGCTGACAGCGCTGACGCGGGATACGATCAGCTCTAGCTGAACAGGACTGGCTGGCAGCGCCAGGATGACAGCACAGGCGCCGATTTGAGCGCTGCAAGGCTCTTGAAACCATTCCGTGGCTTCTTCTTGGTGCCTTAATGCCTGCCTTGGGGATGAATTGGGCAGCGGAACTGAAATTTAGACGTCCTTGTTTCAAGACACTTCTGGCGCAAAGCCTTTCGATGTGCTATGCGCTCCAGTTCCCCCCGTGCAGTTTCGGCGGGGGATAGTTTTGCCCCATGTCCGCCCTACTTTCCCAACTTCCTCATCTTCTCGCCGCCTTTTTGCCTCGAATCCGTCAGGAGGCTGAACGTTTGGTGGATGATGACTCCGTCCGTGGTTTAGACATTGTTGATGATGAAGCTCTCGCCGAAGTGCGACTCGATGATGTGAAGGTCAATACACGCTGGGCGCTCGAAGAGGGGCAGTGGCGTGGTGATACAGATACCGAAGACGACACGCTCCATCAGTTGAGCCTCTGCACAGCCTTGATCGCCATCCAGCGCCGGGCTGCTCGTGAGCCTCAGTTATTGCAGGCTGAGGCACCGGAAGAGGCCTTTCAATCCATCGTTGAGAGACGCTTGGCGCGTCAGTTGACCGCTGATGAGGAAGCTTACCTTGCCAAGCTGGACAAGCGCTTTGAACGCGTGAAACAAAGCGGCCAGATTTATGATCAGGACATGGTGCGCCTGCATCCGAAATGGAGCATTCAAAGTGTCGAACCGCTGCCTCTCTGGCCTGACGCACCGACTTCGCTGCGTGAGTTTTGGGACTTCATCGCTCTGGCTTTATCCGAGCGCGCGCTGACGATTCCGACCTTTCTTCGTGGCTTGGTGGATCTCAATGAAGTGCGCAACCGTCTCAGCGAATGGCGGCAGGAGCGCACGGTGCCCATGTGGCGCGAGCGCATACGCAAGCTGGTTTTGAACGATGGTTCTGAAACCAAGATCTGGCGTCGCACGGTGGACTTCCGCCTTCTGATCACGCCTGGGGAAGCCAGACTCCAGCTTCGATTCGCGGAAGATGAGAAATTCCGCGCTGTGACAGGTAATGAACTCAATGAACTCAGCGAAGCGCAGTCGATTGGCGCTCTTTCGATGAGTCCCGAGGCCGAGCTTTTGTTGATCTCCGCCCTGTCTCAGTTCACGCCGGGGCAGGGGGAAAACTGCCGCTTTGATCTGGAGACTCACGGCTCATGGTTGTGCTCACTGTTTCAGCAGTCAGCCTTGGCCGACCGCCTGGTGACATTGGATGAGCTGCCTTTCACTCAGAGCGAGCAATCTCTGCGCTGGCAGGCTGTGGAGCATGAGGAGTCGATGCAGCTGCATCTTTCTCTGGTTCAGTCTGACGGCACGCCTGCGCCGCTGCCTTTGCGCGTTCTGCATGGCTCACGCACGTTTTATCTCGCCACGGATGCTCTGTTTGTGGGGCCGCGCTGGTTTACGGAAGAAACACGGATTGATGCACTCATTATCATCCCTCTCAATGCACTGGCGACTCAGGATGGCATTGCCTTTCTAGAGATGATTGGTGTGCCTTTGCCGGGCAATATTTCTGCACGAGTGCGGCATGAATCTTTGAGTGTGGAAGTGAAAGCTCACTGCCTGGCGCGTGTGGGCAACAGTGGTGCCGAGTTTGCTGTTTTTAAGGCTGAAGCCGTGGCTCCTGATGGCCGCGTGCGCGAAAAGCTTGGCCCTGTCGGCTGGGAGCCGGTGAGACATGCTGAAGATGCGGATGACACGAGCATCGTCTGCCGTGACCGCGAGGCGCTGGCCGCCATGGATGCGGCTTTGAATGAGCTGCGTCCCGTGTGGGACATCGAGCAGCAGGGCTATCGCGTGCGTCTGACCAAGACTTTCCCAGATCAGTTCAACACCTGGGCACAGCAGCTTCCTGAGCGTATTCTGCTGAAGACGGATGAACGCCTGCAAACGATTCTCGCAGACCCGCTGATCGCTCGTGTGCGCCTGGAGGCCTCGCAGACAGCGACGATCGACTGGTTTGATCTGAAGATGATTTTTGAGATTGAAGGCGCGGATCTAAAGCCGGCTGACATTCGCAAACTGGTCGCTGCCAAAGGTGGATTCGTGCAGTTGGCGGATGGCTCATGGCGTCGCGTGAAACTGGAGCTGACTGAAGAGCAGCAGACTTTGATGGATCAGCTCGGCATTGATCTCGATGAGCATGGAGACCAGATGCACCGCCTGCATTGGCGTCAGCTGGCCGGTGAAAACAGCCAGCACATCATCAATCCACGTGCCTGGCAGAACATCACTCAGCGCATGGAGCTGGCCCGCTTGGATGAGCGGCCGCCGGTGCCTGAGACTCTCGGCGTCACTCTGCGTCCGTATCAGGAAGAGGGTTTCCACTTTTTGGCCTACCTCAGCGTGAACAAATTTGGCGGCATTTTGGCTGATGACATGGGCTTGGGGAAAACCATTCAAAGCATCACTTGGATTCTCTGGCTGCGCAACCGATACCGTAAAGCCTGGCCATGCCTCGTGGTCTGTCCGAAGTCGGTACTCGATGTCTGGGCCACGGAGTTCGGCAAAGCGGCACCCACACTGCGCGTGCAGGTTTTACGTGACAAGGAGGAACTGGATCTCGGCCGTTTGCAGACAGATTATGATGTGCTCGTGATGAACTACGCGCAGATGCGTGGCTGCATTGATCTGCTGGATGCGATGAAATGGCTGGCCGTCATTTTGGATGAAGGCCAACACATCAAGAATCCTGATTCAAAAGCTGCCAAATCGGCCCGTCAGCTCCAGGCTGAAAATCGCCTCGTCCTCACAGGTACACCGCTGGAGAATCGCCTTCTGGATCTTTGGAGCCTGATGACCTTTGCAACGCCGGGAGCTCTCGGTGACCGTGGCTATTTTACGCGCAATTTTGACCGTCGTAAGGATGAGCAAGCCAGCAACCGACTTGGCGCGCGCTTAAGGCCCTTCATGCTGCGCCGCACGAAATCACAAGTGGCCAAGGATCTGCCGATGCGCAGTGAGGAGTCCATGCTATGTGAGATGAATGAAACCCAGGCACGCCTGTATCGAGAAGAACTGGCGCGTGCCCAGCAGATGGTCCTGACGGCCAGTGGCTTTGAGGTGCTGACTCGCAAACGCTTCGCCATCCTCCAGGCGCTGACCCGTCTGCGGCAGATCTGCTGTCATCCGAATCTGGTCGATAAAGGTGGTGATAAAAACCACGACAGCGCCAAGCTTTCCGCGACGCTTGAACTCATCGAGGAGCTTCATGCAGGTGGTCACAAGGTCCTGCTGTTCAGTCAGTTCGTTAGCATGTTGGAGATCATCCGAGACAAATTGGAAGAGATGAGTGTGCCGTATTACTGGCTCACTGGCAGCACGAACAATCGCTCTGAAGTCGTCGATCAGTTCCAGAATGATGCGGATGCCTGCGTCTTCCTACTATCGCTGAAGGCTGGTGGCAGCGGTCTCAATCTTACCGCCGCCAGTTACGTCATCCTTTATGATCCCTGGTGGAATCCGGCGGTGGAAGCTCAGGCGATTGACCGAGCTCATCGTATCGGCCAGACCCAGCCGGTGATGGCCTATCGAATGATCACGAAAGATACTATTGAGGAGAAGATCATGCTGCTTCAGCAGAAGAAGCAGCTCATGTCGGCCAACATTCTCGGCGATGGTGGCTTTGCCCGCACCTTGGAGAAGACCGACTTTGAGTTCCTCTTTGGCCTGGAGGCTGAAGAAGCAGCACGTCAGGAGGATTGATCTTACTTCTTGGGAGCTGGAGGCTGCTGCTTGGGGTAGCCTTCCAACTTCACGGCTGACACGGCGTTTTCAGTGGGGAAATCCACTGGCACATCGGCCGTTGCGGTCACGGCACCCGTGGCTGCCCATTCGGTGCCACGCTGAAGGGTTTCATAAAAGCCGTGATCGAGCATGGAGTAGTCCGCATGACCCAGGGTGGTGTGGAAAACACGGCCCTTGCCGTATTGCAGCACCATGAGGTTGGGCTCTTTGACCGCGGTCAAGTCGGAGACTGAAGCTGACAGGATCTCGATGTTTTCAGCAGGGCCACGCAGGCGGCTGTAGAGTTCGTCCTTGGCATGCAACCAGCGTTTTGGCAGACCTTTGGTGATGGGGTGCTCGCTGTTCTGAATCTCGACGATGAATTCATGCTGTGGTCCATGGGCACCGCCAGAGCCTTTGCTGGTATCACGGAAGAGTTTGCCATCCTTCACATAAAGCCACGGGCCGGAGGCTTCGTTGCGTCCGCCCCAGCCGCCGACGCCAATCATCTGGTTGTACTCTTTCCATTCGGGAAACGAATTGTTCGCGGCATGGATCGAAACAAAGCCGCCGCCGTTCTTCACATACTGATCAAAGCTGCTGCGGACCGTTTCAGGCCATGGCTCGCCATTGTAGTTGCTGATGATCGCCACGTAGCCATTGAAATCAGGATTCCAGCCGCGCCAAGCCTCAGTGGCTGAGCCTTTGGGCGGTGTGGTGCTGACTTCCACAGTGAAGGCATCACTGCTTTCGAGCGCGTGTTTGAGCACCGGTGTGGTGATGTCCCACTTGTGGTTGTTTTGTCCGTCGATGATCAGCACGCGCAGCTTTTCCGCAGCGGATGTGTGACAGGCCAGAGTGAGGGTGATGAGGAGACTGAGGGTAGATGAGCGCAGGCGCATGGACGCGTTTTATCCGCCATGAATCCTGTCGGCAAGCCTTTACTGAAACTGCTTCAACATGCCGCCGTAGATGCCCTGAACCATCATGATGATGCGGTAGGCGGTGAAAAGAGCGACCAAGGTGTAGCCAATCTTTGGCAGCCAAAGCGAGGCTCGCTCAATGGCTTCATTCGCCAGCATCGTTTCAGCCGCAGTCCAGCGCGCCATTTCATCATCGAGCCTTCCCACTTCTTCAGCGGTGGCCACGGCGTGAACGAAGTCCGCAGGAAAGTCACTACTCTCAGCCAGCGCCAGTGACAAGGTTTCACCGTCCTGGATCAACTCGGCTGCGGTTTCGGCTGCTTGAGTCACCGTGGCGCTTTGTGAGGCCTTTCCTGCGATGCACACGGTCTCAGACATGTTCAGGGCCGCCAGCAGGCAGGCGTGCGCGACCTGGGTGAACCTTGCCAGAGCCCAGTGACGCCGTGCCGCGCCGATAAAGGGCACGCGGTTCAGTAGCCGATCTAGGTTGACTGAGTGAGTGGCCTTTTCGACGGCTTTTTGCCACAGAAGACGACCGCCAATAATCACCACCCATAAAACGATGAGTCCGGTCATGATGCGGCGCATGGAATGGTCGTCCTCTTGTCCGGCGATTAAGCTCGGCAGTTCCGGTAGCAGTATCGCCATGTGCAGCAGGACTAGCGGATAGATCATCGCTCCCGCCGCGTGACGCTGCGCGCCATCCATGGCGGAAAAGTAGCGGGCCAGATGATTGAAGGCATTGGCCATTTTGCCGCTGCGCTCGCCTGCTTCGATGAGGCTTGTCTCCAGACCACCAACGATGCCCGCGTTGTTTTGAAGGATGGATTCTGCGATGCTCTGACCGGACTCCAGGCCACGCTTCATGCCTTCGAGGTAGGCCCGCTTTTCCGCAGTCGGCGTCTGCCCGAGCAGCAGCTTCAAGGAACGATCGAGGTGAAAGTCAGCTTCGGTGAGTTTTGCCAGTTCACGATAGAGGGTGGCCTTGTCGCGGTGCTTCATGCTTGCTGTTTATCTTCGTATTGCGTGCTGAGGTCAAGCCTCGTCATCAGCATCGCGGCTGTGGGCTATACCGCTTTCATCGGAAAAAGTGCGAATGGAAACGACGGCTGTGCCTACCGCGCCACCCTGAGGGGCCCCCTCCATCATCAACTCTGGCAACAACGAGGGCGTGTGGCTGCTGACCAGCAGCCCTAGCCGTTGGCTGGCCGTCCCCATGGGCCAGTCAACCAGGCTGCCCGCGTGCATTAAAATCGCTCGCATCGTCAAGTTCTGGGCCATGGGGGCCTCGACCGCGAGCAATGAGCAATGTCTCGCCCTCATGCAACTTTCCGGCACAGGGCGTGGTCGTGCTCTCGTTTACAACGCCAACATCGGCTTCACGATCGAGTTTAAAAACGGCGTCCATCAGATCGTCACTGGTAATCATTGATTAGGCGTGGTTAACCTCACGCCCAGCCGAAATAGCGGCTGCGTTTGAGCAGGAGCACGAGGCACCAGGCATGAATGGGGGCGAGTAGGAAGAAGGCGGGGTGCAGATAACGCTCCTGACCATAGACGGCGGCGTAGATGGCGGTGCTGAAGAGAAAAAAGAGCACGGAGGACTCGATCCAGAAGTCGCCGCGTCGCCAGAGTGGGATCAGGGAGGCGATGAGCAGCAGGGTGAGAAAAAGCTGATCATTGCCGATGATCAAATACAGGGGATACAGCCACCAGGTGATGGCGTCCTCACGATACAGATCAATGAACATAGCGGCGGTGCGGTGAACGCACTGCTTCAGGTATTGAACAGGGTTTTCCTTCAGCCAAGAGAGCGCAGCCTGCTTGTACCAGAGATACTTTTCGGCATCACTCTTACAGGCGGCGATGGCGGTCTTGGCCACCTCCGGCATGGCGGGGTGATCAGGAGAGGAGATCTGGAAAAAGGGCAGGACATTGCCGCGATAGAAAGAGCTGAAGCCATCAATCGAACCCATGATGGGAAGGCCTAAGACAGCTTTGTTGCGCGCGGTCCAGGCCATGGCTGGAAGCAGAGAAAGGATGAAGAAAACAACGACTTTGGGGAAACGAACCGGCAGCCTGATCCATGCCATCAGGCTGAGGACGGGAATGAACAGCACGTTGACGGACTTGGTGATGCTCAGCAGTCCCAGCCAGCAAGCGCTTCGCAAGATTTGCCCCCAGGTGGGACCTTTTTGCCAATGCTGCACAAACTCCATCCATAGCAGGCCTAACAAAATCATGGTCATGCACTCGCTGGCTATCGAGTGCTGATAGATGCACAGCGGACTGGCCTGGATGAGCATAAGCGTGAACCAACCCGTGAGGCTGCCAAATCGTGAGGCAGTGCAGCGTGCCACGAGGTAACAAACAAGGCCGTAGATGAGGATCTGAACGACAGCGACAGGCCAGAGATTGCCGACAGTGAAGACATGCGGCTCGATCAAACCTGCGGCTGCGAAGGCCATGATGTAACCGGGATAGCCGGGCTCACGTTTGCCAGAACTTTGAACACCATCCAGCGAGTAAATGCCGTCTGTCAGCGGGTAAAAGGCCAGTCTCAGATACTCTTCCGAGTCAGGGACGAGCACGGTGTCCTGCACTCGACCGATGCCTGCAAAAAAGCCAAACAGGCAGAGATGAAAAATCACCAAACCTACCGCCCACCTGCGCAGAGAAGTGGCCACCGACGCTTTCTCCAATAAATGGGCCAGGCGCTCAAGCATGAGGCTCGTCTTGTTTGGCGGTCGATTTAATCTGCTCCGCCCGATGCATGATCTGCATCTCAAACAGCGCACGGAAGTAGTTGTTGATGCTTGTCAGGATGAGGGAAATGCCTGCAAACATCATGCCCAGGAGCATCAACCCAGTAGCCAGGATGGCCATGGGCACGCGATAGACGAAACGGAATTGGATGTAGTCGTAAATCGGCAACGAGCCAGCCATGAGGGCCGCGATGATCAGCAGCACGGAAATGCTGCCAAAGAAAACAGAGGGCCGATAATCCCGTAAAATGCGGAAGATCGTAGCTACGACACGGGCTCCGTCTTTGTAGGTGTTCAGCTTGGAAAAGGAGCCCTCAGGGCGATCTGTGTAACGGATGGGCACCTCCAAAATACGGAAGCGGTTGTCGAGGGCGAAAATGGTGGACTCGGTCTCCAGTTCAAAACCAGCCCGTAAAATCGGGGTATGCTCCACAAAACGACGAGTCATGACGCGGTAGCCTGACATCACGTCACGCAGTTTCACTTCCCACAGCCAGTTGATCAGGCCGATGACCAGCGCGTTGCCGAGATTGTGAAACGGTCGTTTGTTTTCCTTGTGATAGTCGCCGGTGGAAAGTCGGTCTCCGACGACCAGGTCCGCCTGATCTGCTAGCACGGGCGCGAGCATCTGCGGCAGATCTTCAGGATGATAAGTGAGATCGGCGTCGATCATCACATAGATGTCAGCGATCACATCATGAAACGCACGGCGCACTGCATTGCCCTTGCCTGGGCGAGCTTCATGAATGACCTGACCGCGTGCGCCACATTCTTTCAAGGCCGCGCGGGCGAGGTCTCCCGTGTTATCAGCTGAGCGATTGTCCACGACGACAAATTCAGCCTCA
>CANHTV010000060.1 GCA_947463285.1 Verrucomicrobiaceae bacterium
CGAAGGGTGAGAAGCTTAGCGCCGAGATCGCCGATGTGAAGCGCTGGATCGACTACTCCGCGATCATGAATGCGCCGCACATCCGTGTCTTCGCGGGTCCTCAGCCCAAAGGTCTCACGGAAGAGGAAGCCGTCGCCAATTGCCAGGAAGCCTATCAAGAGTGCCTCGACTATGCCGCAACAAAGGGCGTATTCCTTGGGCTAGAAAACCACGGCGGCATTGTCGCTGAGCCAGACAACCTCATCAAGATGGTGAAAGCCGCCAACAGTCCCTGGGCCGGCATCAACTGGGACAGCGGCAACTTTCACACCGAGGATCCGTATGGCGATCTCGCGAAGATCGCCCCGTATGCGATCAACGTGCAGCTCAAGATGGAGATGAGCCCCAAAGGCACCAAGAAAGGCGAAGGCCAGCCCGCCGATGTTCCACGTCTTTTGAAGATCCTGCGCGAAGCTAACTACCAGGGCTGGTTCACGCTGGAGTATGAAGTGGCGAATGACCCGTTTGTCGAAGTGCCGAAGATTTGCGATATGCTGCGCCCGCTTTTGGGATAGCCGTTTGCGGTAGTTGGCGATTGTTTGCTGTTATTTGCAATGGTTGCCAGAAAGGTAGCCGTTTAGGTGTTTGCGATGGGTTACCAATCTCAGAGGCCTACGACTTCATAAGTCAGCGCCAACAACAGACTAGAATAGCAAACCTCAGCCAACTCATATGAGAAAACAATTCCCATTCGAAAAGCTGGAGGTCTGGCAGGATGCCAGACGCTTGGTTCAGGACGTTTATGCTTGTTTGCGAGAGTTCCCCAAAGAAGAGCGTTTCGGGCTGACCAGTCAGTTGACCCGCGCGGCTGTCTCTGTGGTGAATAATTTGGCGGAAGGCTCTGGCCGAGCTTCTCTAAAAGATCAGGCCCATTTTTCAAACCAAGCTTACGGATCCCTGATGGAAACAGCCTGTGATCTCATTCTCGTAACTGACTTGAAATTCACCGATCAAACAGTGACCGATCCAATCCTCAATCACGCCTACGATCTCAGCGTTCGAATTCACAATCTTCGCGAATCTCAGATCCGTCGGGCAGAAGAATCTCGCTGAAACCATCGCAAACTACTGCTAACAACCGCAAACCATCGCAAACATCTCCCACCCATGCCCACCAAATTCACCACCACCACCTGGCTGATCATCGTCATCGCCAGCATCGGATTCCTTTTCGACACTTATGAGCTGCTGATGACGCCGCTCGTCGCGGCTCCGGCGATTGCAGAACTTTTGAAAGTACCGCTGAACAACCCAATGGTCACGGACTGGGTGGGCAAGCTGCTGTGGATCGCGGCGCTTTGTGGTGGTGTGTTTGGTCTGCTTGGCGGATGGCTGGTGGATCGCTTCGGACGGAAAAAGATCATGGCGGCGAGCATCTTCATGTATTCGCTCTCCCCTTTCTGCGCGGCCTTTGCGACCTCGCTTCCGATGTTTGTCTTCTTCCGCAGCACGACCTTCATCGGCGTGTGTGTGGAGTTCGTGGCGGCGATTACCTGGCTGGCTGAGGTTTTCCCAGACAAGAAGGATAAAGAGAAGTGGCTCGGCATTACGCAGGCCTTCGCCTCCTTGGGGGGGCTGTTGGTCACGGGTGTCAGCGTCTGGATCAGCAGTCATGGCGCAGATCTTCCGCATTGGGGACTGCCAGTCAGTCTGGGTGCGACCGATCCGGGATCATGGCGCTATTTGCTGATGACAGGCATCCTGCCAGCCATCCCGATCGCGCTGCTGCTGCCGTTTGTGCCGGAAAGCCAAGTGTGGCTGGATCGCCGTGCGGCAGGCTCACTGAAACGTCCGAGCTTCGGGGCGCTCTTCTCACCGGAGCTTCGTCGTGTCACGCTCGTGACTGCGGCATTATCAGCTTGTGCTTATGGCATCGCCTTCGGTGCTCTTCAGGTGACGGTGGCCCGCGTGACGCCCGGCCTGCCTGAGCTGCGTGAAGAATCCAAAGCTCTGGCACCGCTGCGCAAAGAAGGTGAGGCCTTAAATCTGGAGTTTAATAAACTGGCTCCAACCGATCCGGCTCGCAAAGAACTCATCGGCAGAATCAAAGCCAATGTGGGCCAGCAAAAGCCTCTCAATGACAAGGTGAAAGCCATGGCTGACAAAGTGCAGCTGCATCAAGAACTGGGTGGCCTCATCGGTCGTATTCTGCTGGCGGGCCTTCTGATCTGGGGCATCAGCCGCGTGGCGTTGCTGAAGATCTTCCAGATCCCTGCGCTGATTTTACTTCCGCTCACTTACTTCAAGCTCTTCGAGCAGGGCGGCCAGGCCTTCCTTTGGGCTTATGGTGTCTGTGGTTTGCTCACCGTGGCACAGTTCAGTTACTTTGGTGAATACCTGCCGAAGGTGTTTCCGATGCACCTACGTGGCACTGGCGGCAGCTTCGCCACCAATGTCGGCGGACGCATGATCGGCACCAGCATGGCTTTCCTGACGACAAGCTTTGTCGCTCCGATGATCGCAGGCAAGGGGCCACTGCTTCCGATGCACGTTGCCATGGCGGCGGGTTACGTCGGCACAGGCATCGCCGTGATCAGCTTCATCGTCGGCTTCCTGCTGCCAGAGCCGAAAAGCGAAGATTGATGGTTACCCTTTTCAGCCTCCGGTTCTCAATGGAGCCGGAGGCTGAATCATACCTTCAGATACGCCGTGGGGTCAGGCAAACCTGCCAGTTGGAAAGCTTCGCGGCGCTCGACGCAGGTGCCGCAGAGGCCACAGTGCTGGTCTCCGCCTTTGTAGCAGCTCCAAGTCTGGGCGAAGTCGATACCAAGCTCATGACCTAGTTTGGCGATGGCGGTTTTATCCAGATCAATGAAGGGGCGCAGCAGGCTGATGCGGGCGTAGGTGCCCTCGCGCATGGCATCGGCGATGGCCTGCATGAAGGGCTCGCGACAGTCAGGATAGATGGCGTGATCCCCTGAATGCGCGGCGATGACGAGGCTCTCGGCTCCGCGTGACTCAGCGACGCCACAGGCGATGGCGAGCATGATGCCATTGCGAAAAGGCACGACGGTGCGCTTCATGGTTTCATCGGCGTAGTGGCCGTCAGGGATGTCGCCGCCACTTTTCAGGAGGTCGGAGTCGAAGAGTTCGTTCACAAACGGCAGGGCGACCACGTCATGATGAATGCCGTTTTTAGCGGCATGAAGACGGGCAAAGGAAATCTCCTGCTCGTTATGTTTCGAGCCATAGTCAAAGCTGATGGCACCCACCACTTCATGCTCACGAAGCGCCCAGTAAAAAGCAGCCGTGGAGTCCATGCCGCCGCTGAGTAAGACGAGTGTTTTCGACATGGCGGTGCGGATTGGTGAGCTTAATGACTGCTGCTGAGTGAGGCCTGCGGCCACTCCAGCGGCACTTCGCGAAGGGGATGCCGCGCTTCACAGGTGAGCTGAATGCCGCCGCGCGGTACGAATTTACCACGCACGATTGCCTGCTTGGGAGCACAGGCTTTGACGAGGTCATCGAGGATGCGATTGACGATGGCTTCGTTGAAAGAGGCGTGGTTGCGGTAGCTGGCCAAGTAAAACTTCAGCGACTTGGTCTCCACACAGCGCTCTTCTGGGATGTAGAGGATCTCCACATGAGCGGCGTCTGGCTGGCCAGTGACGGGGCAGAGCGAGCTGAAATCAGGAGCACTGAGATGGATGGTGTAGTTGCGGCCAGGCGTGCGATTGGGAAAGGTTTCCAGCGTCGCTTCATTAGGAGAGCCTGGCAGGCGGTGCTCGGAGCGGCCGAGGAGGGAGAGATCAGCAGATTGAGAGTCGGACATCGTCGCAGTATGCCAGCACTCTTCGATGAGGCAACCTTGGGCATCAGGCTGGGAGAAGCATTGCAAAGGAGCTGAAACTGAGGCACTCCATCTAAACCCGACCTGTTCATGCCGCCCTCCCCCCCCGCCTTAGCCAGCAGCCCGTTGATCCGATCTGCGTTTTATCTTTTGGTGATCGGACTGGCTCTGGTGCATGTCTTCATCACCTTTCGCGGTTTGAGCAGTGCGGCGGGCATGGAGCAGGCACAGCTCGCCCGCGAGCTCGCCCGAGGTTCAGGTTTCGAGACGAAAGTCATCCGGCCCTATGCTTGGGCGCGCCTGATCAGTGCCGGAGTTGATCCTTCGCCAATGGAGATGCCAGAGATCTCGCAGCCGCCGCTTCAGGCCTTGGTCTTGATGCCAGTCTTCAAAATGCTTTCCAGCTATCTGGTTTATGATCCCATCAAGAACGGCTCCATCTTTCTCATGGATCGAGTGATCGCATGCGTGGGCGTTTCCTGTCTTTTGCTGACGTTGCTTTGGACGCATGGCACGGCCCGTCGGTTGTTTGATGAAAAAGTCGCCGCCGTGGTGGTTCTAGCACTCATTCTCTGTGCACCGCTTTGGCAACTGGCGGCGAGTGGCAGCCCGGTCACACTGATGTTGCCGTTGTTTGCGCTCTGGTTCAGAGTCTTTGCCGGGGCTCAGTTAAAGGCGGCTGAAGGGCAGGGGGTGGGGTCTTATTTCCTCATGATGTCCGCGCTCGCGGCACTCATGCTGATGACTCACTGGATGGCCCTCTGGCTGGTGATCGGACTGGTCTTTGCAGTGATGCAGACCTTTCCGGGAAGACGCACGGGAGCCGTCGTAGTCGCCATGGTGCCGCTTCTCGTCCTGGCAGTCTGGGGTTTATGGATGATGAAAGTCTGTGGAGATCCACTGGGCGGTGCCAAGACACTCTTCCAGGCACATTTGCTGAGCATGGACCCCGCGCTGCTCCAGCGTGATTTCACCATCGTCTCACCGCCAATGATGGTTAGTGATCTCTTGCGAAAACTGACGGGAAATCTCAAAGGCCAACTGACCGAGAGCTTCGCTCATGTGGGTTTTTCTGTGCCAGCGGCCTGTTTCTTCATCGCCTTGTTTTATCGCTTCCGTCGGCGCTCGGTGATGCAGTCGATGGTAGGACTGTCCTTGATCTTTCTACTTCTGGCGATCGGCACAGCTTTGCTGGGTTTGCCAGAAAAGACGCAGGATGATCAGTCGCTGTATCTCGTGCTGGTGCCAGCCATGGCTGTCTTTGGCACTGCCGTACTCGCTGTATTGTGGAATCGGCTTCAGGTGCAGGGCGGTTATTTTTGGCAGAACCTCGGCTTTGCAGTGATCGCGGTGATCCTCTCCGCCGTGCCGATGATAGACTCTCTGCCTGCGGATCTCAAAATGGGGCTGACGATGCGTAGCCGACTTTATCCACACTGGCCGCCTTATGTGCCGGATCGCGTTTCTCTGGTGCGCAGGCTGATCGAAAAAAATGAGATCATCGCCAGCGATGCACCCTGGTTTGTCGCTTGGTATGCGGACGTGCCCTGTATCTGGCTGCCGCTGAAGCGTGCTGATTTCTCCAAGATGCAGACACTGCTGCAGGCTCATGAAACCAAGATCGCAGGTGTCGTCATGACCCCTGTCAGTTCACAGGTTAACCACCTGCACGAGGCCTTTTCCGGAGCCTACAGCGAGTGGCCGGATCTGCTTTTTCGCGGGCTGATGCTGGCCTTCGACAAAGACTTTCAGCCACGTCCTGACTTCGAGTACAAGGTGCCTCTACCGCTTGTAGCAATGCCTGTGGGGGAAAAGGAAAATCTGAGCCTTCAGATGACTTTTTACACCGACAAGATGCGCAGCGTCAAACCGGAGAAGGCTCAATAATCACGAGCCAGCAGATAGTCAGCCAGCTCTTGAAGCCGCTGACCGCCAGCACCAAAGATGGCCAGCACATCGTGGGCCTTTTGCGTGAGCCGATGAGCCTCATCACGTGAGGCGTCGAGACCAATCAACGCGGGGTAAGTGCTCTTTTCAGACGCCATGTCTTTGCCAGCGCTTTTGCCGAGTTTCTCAGTGGTCTGGGTCACATCCAAAATGTCGTCGATGATCTGAAAGGCCAGACCCGTGGCCATGCCAAACTCGTGCAAAGCCTGCATCTGCTCTGCTGTCGCATCCGCACTCATGCCACCCAGTTTCAGGCTGGTCGTGAGCAACGCAGCGGTCTTATTTTCATGAATGAAGCGCAGGTCTTCCAACGGCAGCTTTTTCCCTTCGCCTTCAAGATCCGCCACCTGTCCACCGACGAGATGCAGACTGCCTGCGGTGAGCGCCAATTCCTTCACCAGATGGGCGGCATTGTAGCGAGATGTCGCCTCTGTTTTTACCACCAGCTCAAAGGCCAATGCCTGCAAAGCATCACCTGCCAGCACGGCGATGCCATCTCCATAGACCTTGTGACAAGTCGGCACGCCGCGTCGGAAGTCATCGTTGTCCATGCTCGGCAGGTCATCATGGATGAGTGAGTAAGTATGCAGGCACTCGACAGCGCAGGCGCTCGGCCCCGCTGCTTCTTTGCTGCCGCCACAAGCCTCAGCTGCGGCCATGCAAAGGATCGGACGCAGACGCTTGCCACCCGCGAAAACACTATGCCGCATGGCCTTGTGAATCGTGGCTGGAGCCGTCTCGGCGGTAGGAATCCACTGCTCCAGCAGGGAGTCGGTAAAGGCGCAGCGCTCGGTGAGATAGGATTTGAGGTCGGACATGGGCAGCCGTCATGAAGGCGGAGTCTTGGCGGCTGTGCAAGGATTTCGCTTCGGGGCGGGTTAGTTTTCAACAAACTGCCAAACCCAATAAGTAACGAAAAAGCTGATTGACCATTCTTTGTAGAGTTTCTATTCTGAAGATCTTATGGGTATTTTTTCTTGGATCATCGTGGGGCTCATTGGTGGTGCACTCGGTAAAATTCTCCATCCGGGCAATGACTCGAATGGCCTCTTCCGCACCATCATCCTCGGGGTTCTCGGGGGCTTGTTGGGAAACTTCCTATCTTCAAAGCTTCTGGGCTGGGGCGGCATGACCGGCATTGATTTTCGCAGCATCGGCATCGCCGCCGTGGGTTCTTTGATTGTTCTGTTGATCTACAAGAAGGTACTAAAATAGGGCTGAGCCGACTTTCAGACACACTCAAAATAAAAAACCGCCGCTGTCGATGAGACAACGGCGGTTTTTGTTAGGCTGGAAGCTGGTGCTTACAGCTTCGCCAGAATGGCGTTGAATGTGGCACTGGGGCGCAGGGCGGCGCTGGCTTTGGCGTCATCGGGCTGGTAATAGCCACCAATGTCATTCGCACGACCTTGCACGGAGACGAGTTCCTCCACGATCTTGGTTTCGCTGGCTGTCAGTTCTTCGGCGATGGGTTTGAACAGAGCCTGAAGCTCGGCGTCTGCGTTCTGGGCGGCCAAGGCCTGTGCCCAGTAGAGTGCGAGATAGAAGTGGCTGCCACGGTTGTCGATGCCTGCTCCGACTTTGCGTGCGGGTGACTTGTCGTATTCGAGGAACTTGCCGTTGGCTTCATCCAAGGTGTCGGCCAGGACTTTGGCTTTGGCATGGTTAAAGGTTTGCGACAGGTGCTCAAAGGAAGCCGCGAGGGCAAAAAACTCGCCCAGGCTATCCCAGCGGAGGAAGTTTTCCTCGGTGAACTGCTGAACGTGCTTGGGTGCAGAGCCGCCGGCCCCGGTTTCAAAAAGACCACCACCATTCATCAGCGGGACGATGGAGAGCATCTTTGCTGAAGTGCCGACTTCGAGGATTGGGAAAAGATCCGTCAGGTAATCACGCAGGACGTTGCCAGTGACAGAGATGGTGTCCAAGCCTTTGACGATACGCTCCAGCGTGTGCTGAGTGGCTGCGGCAGGCTCCATGATGCGGATATCCAGTCCGGTGAGATCATGTTGGGCCAGGTAGGTCTTCACCTTGGCGATGATCTGCGCGTCGTGAGCGCGGTTTTCATCCAGCCAGAAAACAGCGGGTGTGCTGCTGAGGCGTGAGCGGTTCACGGCCAGCTTCACCCAGTCCTGCACGGGAGCATCCTTGGTCTGGCAGGCGCGCCAGATATCACCGGCTTCTACGCTGTGTTCCATCAAGACATTTCCTGCATCATCAGAGACGCGCACGGTTCCTGAGGCCTGGATTTCAAAGGTTTTGTTGTGTGAGCCATACTCCTCAGCGGCTTGAGCCATGAGGCCGACGTTTGGCACGGAACCCATGGTTTTGGGATCTAAAGCGCCGTTCCTTTTGCAGAAGTCGATCACGGTCTGATAAACGCCTGCGTAGCTACGGTCAGGGATCAGCGCCAGGGTGTCCTGCTGCTTGCCTGCGGTGTCCCACATCTGACCGGAGGTGCGGATCATGGCAGGCATGGAGGCATCCACGATCACATCGCTGGGTACATGCAGATTGGTGATGCCCTTGTCAGAGTTCACCATGGCGAGTGCGGGGCCGTTGGCATAAGCTGCCTGGATGTCGGCCTCGATCTGGCTTTTTTGCTCTGCGGGCAGGGTCTGGATCTTGGCGACAAGGTCACCGAAACCGTTATTTAGATCGACGCCGAGCTGGGCAAAGGTGTCTGCATGTTTGGCGAGCAGGTCTTTGAAGAAAACACGCACCGCATGGCCAAAAAGGATGGGGTCAGAGACCTTCATCATGGTGGCTTTCAGATGCAGGGAAAGCAGCACGCCTTCTGACTTTGCGCGGGCTACCTGCTGCTCGTAAAAAGCCACCAGCGCCTTTTTGCGCATGACGGTGGCATCCAGAATTTCGCCAGCTTTCAGCGGTGTGCTGTCTTTCAGCACCTGTGCGCTGCCGTCGGCTTTGACGAGCTCGATGCGCACGGAGGTGGCGGCGGGGACGGTTACGGATTTTTCATTGCCGAAGAAGTCGCCTTCAGAAAGTGAGGCTACGTTGGTCTTCGAGCTGGTGGACCAGGCCCCCATGGAGTGAGGATGCTTTTTGGCGTAGTCCTTCACCGCCTTTGGCGCACGGCGGTCGGAGTTACCCTCACGGAGCACGGGATTCACGGCGGAACCGAGAACTTTAGCATAACGCGCACGCGTGTCTTTTTCGGCGTCCGTGCTTGGTGTTTCGGGGAAATCGGGCAGGGCATAACCTTTGCTTTGCAGCTCGGAAATCGCGGCTTTCAGCTGAGGAATGGAGGCACTGACGTTTGGCAGCTTGATGATGTTGGCCTCGGGTTTCAGGGTCAAAGCACCCAGCTCAGCGAGATGATCGGCTACGCGTTGCTCGGCTGGCAGCAGGTCTGAAAAAACGGCCAAAATTCGTGCCGCCACTGAAATGTCACGAGTCTCCACGTCGATACCCGAGTTCTTGGTGAATGCCTGAATGATCGGCAGAAGTGAGTAGGTGGCGAGCGCAGGAGCTTCGTCCGTCTTCGTGTAGATGATGCTGGGTTTGGCAGACATAGAGGGGGTGTTTTGTGAGGGCCGACAGCTAGCCGCGAGAACGTGCCAGTGCAACGTCAAGGTGCCGTTTCGCAAAGGCTGGGCGGTCTTGTGCCTAAAACGCAAAGCCGACCGTGACGTGCAGCATGCCGCCCCGCTCGCCTTCCTGGCGGCTCATGTTGTGGCCGTAGTCGATGCGGATGGGGCCGAAGGGCAGGTGGTAGCGCAGCCCGGCACCGATGGCGGTGCGAAAGTCAGACGAATAGCTCAGCGGACTGCTGTTGTTTCCCCGGCCCAGGCTGCCCATGTCACCAAAAATGGCGAACTCAAAGTTGGGCATGATTTCATAGCTGAACTCAGCACTGGCGAAAAGCGCCGAGGTGCCCCCGAGTGGTGTGCCGCCTTGTGTCATGGCTCCAAGTTCACGTTCGGCGAAGGCTCGCACGCTGTTCGGGCCGCCATTAAAAACACGTGCATCAATGGGCACATCTTCAGCTGGTGCGCCCATGATGCTCATCAACGCAGCACCGGCGGCGAAGCGGAATTTTTTCGTGATGGGGCGATACCACGCGCCGCGAACATCCGTGCGAGCATAACTCACGCCAGAGCCCATGGCATCAAGCGTGGTTTCCAGTCGGGCGCTGAGAAACCAGCCTTTCTTGGGCAGGACCACGCTGTCCCGGTGATCCAGCATGAAGCTCATGCCTGCAAAAGCGAGGGTGTAAAGATCTGGCCCAAGTTCATCCTCCGTCATCACGTCGGTGGAGACGGTGTTGATCGAGGCCCCCGCAAAGAGGGTGTAGGAATAGTGACGGCTCACGCGCCGCGAGAGCTCCAAGCTGAGGCTGGTGCCATAACGGGTGTATTCGAAGAGATCAAAACTCTCCACCGCCAGACCTCCGGTGGCGGCGTAGGCGGTATTCAGAAAGGCAGGATTTTTTAGCTTCAACGAGCCGAGAGGCCCGGCGGTGCTCCAGTTCAAATCCGCCGCTAGGGTGTTACCCGTGTCTATCACATTCGTGTTCTTGTAGGTGACACCCAGCTGTGGTCCGAGGAAGGTATCAAAGCCGATTTCAAAGCCGAGCGTCTTCGGTTTGGTCTCCTCGCCCGTGATGCGCAGATCCGCTAGAGGTGACGCCGCTTCTTCGGCGCTGCGTTTGATGTTCACTGGCAATTGGGCGTTCTGCCCGGTACGGATGGGCTCGACATCCAGGAGGGCGAACATGTCCGTGTCCAAAGCTCGCCGGAAGGCTAGGTCCAGATCCGCAGAGGAATACAAGCGGCCTTCCAATTCACGAAAACCAGCCTGGAGCACTCGTTTCGATCCACGGCTGAAGCCCTCATGGGTGATGATGTGACCGACACGATAGCGCAGGCCGGGTTTCATGACGACCTGAACGTCCACTGTTCCCCCTTTGCTGCCCAGGGTGTAGTCCGAGGTCGTTTCTGCATCCAGCCAGCCCTGCTCATGTGCGATACTGGTCAGCTGCGTCTCGATCTGCTGCACGCGCGCTTCATTGAAAGGCCCGCCACTCACGCTGGTGAGCACGTCACGGCAGGGTTTGTCGATTTGGGGAGGCGCGCCGATGAAGCCAATTTGGCCGAACTCAAAGGCAGGACCAGCCTTCACCTCCAATGTCAGATCTCGCTTGCCTTCAGGGTCTGCATTGGCTGCGGGTAACAAGGTCGTTTCAGCCTGCAAATAACCCGCCGCCCGCAGTCGGCGCTGCACCAGAGAGGCTCCGGTGTTTAAATCTCCGCCTACCCAGACAAGGTTTTCTTTATCCGCCCCTTCCTTTTCGATGCTTGGCCTCAGCAGGAATTTGCGCATTTCCTCCTGTGGCAAAATGGCGGTGTCACCTTTCCACGTCACCGTGCCCACGCGGGTCTGCCTGCCAGCCGTGACCGAGATGCGGATCGTATTGCCTTTCAAATCCCAGCGCGTCGTCGCCTCAGGCCAGCCGCCGCTGATGTATTGCTGGCGCGTAAAAAAGGCCAGATCATCCGCCAGTGGCTCCGTGGCGCTGGTCTGGCGAGCCAGGGTGACCTGATCATGCAGCATCGGGCTCAAGGTCTGCCAAGCCTTCGCATCAACACCCTCCACGGTCACGTTGATAGCCCCTTCTCGGAGAGAGTAAGAGGTGGGTGCAGGCTCTGCGGCATTCAAAGTTAGGCATCCAAGGCCAAGGAGCACGGCGCAAAGGCAGTGTCGGCGGCGGGCCATGGATAAAGAGCTGAACATGTTCCGCCGTCTCGTCCGTGAACGTGCTTTTGTCAATCTGAGCACGTTGGAGAGCAAAAACCGGGTATATGAGGACTAGCTTTTTGAAGCGGATTGTTTCACGGGGTATCATGATCAATTCATGGATTCGTCGGGGTGTCGTTGCTGTTTTGGGTGTCTGGCTGCTCTCAGCATGGGTCTTGCTGCCATAGACAGAGAAAGCTTTGTCAGCAGGCAGCCGCTTTGCTGAGTGCTGCTGCCGTGGCTTGCTGAAGCCCAAAATACCCTGCTTGGAGATCGCTGACGTGACACTGAGCCGCGAAGGAGCGCTTTCAGTTCTGGACTGGGATGCCACACTGAAAAGTGCCCCTGATCTCAAAAGTCTGACCCGAGATGGCAATCCCCAGGCCTTCGCTATGAGTGCCTGTGATGGAAATTGGACGCTTTTCCTAGTTAGCGCCAAGGCTGAAGAGATCACCAAACTGAGCGCCGAGGCCGGAGTCAGCGCTGGACATCCAAAGTTAAAATCACGTGGTGGCAGGAGGCTCTGGTCGTCGAACAAAAAGCCCGCCTCACCTAGGCAGAAAAAAGCAAGGGAAGCTGCGGGAGGCGCCCTCCAAAAAGCCCGCACTGAAGCCGAGGTCAAAGCAAAAGCAGCTGCCATGCCATCAGCACCTGCGCCGCCTGGCCAGTCTCAGCTAGCATTCCCGCCACTCCTTCCTTCTATGGCTGGACCTTTGAAGGCGGTCATTTGCAGTTATACGGTGCCGTGCCGAATGCCGACTGGCAAACCCGCATGATCGCCGCGCTCAAGACGTCTTACCCTAGCGCCAAGATTTCAGCCGAAAATCTGAAAATAGACACCGCAAGAAGAGTTCCTGCCGCCGATACACAGATCCATTTGAATATCGTCAGTGATAAGGCTGCCGATGGAATCGGTCGAACTCGGTGGCAGCAGCTAAAATTATAGCTTCGATGTTTTTGCCAGTGAAATCGCCAAAGATTTTCCGGCTATTGCCTTTTGTGAAAATAAGCTGACTCAGGGTGTGCAAACATTTCGCCAGACGCAGGTGACCAGCAAGATGCTCACATAAGATGAAACCTACATCCGTGTGATCACGGATGGGGCAACGCATCAGGTGCGGCGCGTGCTCAAGCTGAATCCAGCATCGAACACATTCAGTACATCCTAGACAGCGCAGGCGAACGTTTCGTCATGCATAATCCGACAACTTGGCCACGCCAGGGACAGCTCGCGTATGAATCCAAGTGGGAAGAACTCCGCGGCTGGCAGGACCAGTTCGATGGTGGCAAGTTACCTGAGTGGTGGCAACGGCGGCGGTATAACCTCAGCAGGCTTGTGTGTTCCTTTGTCGATTTGTCCCAGCAGATCTATGAAGGCATCCTCAAGTCTGC
>CANHTV010000061.1 GCA_947463285.1 Verrucomicrobiaceae bacterium
CCAATCTGATTGTTCACTACGATGTGGATGGTACCACCAGTGCGATAGCCTGGAAGCTGCGAAAGATTCAGCACCTCTGCCACCATGCCCTGACCTGCAAAAGCCGCATCACCATGGATCAAAAGTGGGATGACATGCTTGCGCTCAGCAGTGTCATCAAGGAAGCGCTGACGTGCGCGAGTCATGCCCTCCACGACGGGGTCCACAGCTTCAAGATGGCTCGGATTCGGAGCTAGCATGACGGCGACTTTGTTGCCGCTGCGCGTGTCACGAATGGTTTCAAAACCCAGGTGGTATTTCACATCGCCATCACCAGCGACCATGTTGGGCACATAGTTTTCGCTGAATTCATAGAAGAGCACTTCGAGCGGTTTACGCAGGAAATTGGCGAGCACGCTAAGACGGCCACGGTGAGCCATGCCGACGACGATTTCCTTCCCGCCCTGAGCTGCGAGATTTTCAAGCAATGTCTCAAGTGCGACGAGCATTGATTCACCACCTTCGACGGAGAAACGCTTCTGTCCGACGAAGCGGCGGTGAAGGAAGCGCTCAAAGGTTTCAGCCTCGAGCAACCAACGCAGAGCATCGATCTGAGATTCAGCGGAGGGCGTAGGCTCGGAGAGGCGGTTTTCGATTCGCTCCAGCAGCCAGTTACGGACTTCAGGCGTCTGGATGTGCATGAATTCGAAACCGGCTTTGCTGCAATAAATGCTGCGAAGCTCTTCGAGCATTTCACGCAGCTTCATCGTCTGGCCACTGCGGAACATCTGAGTCTGCACCTCGTTATCGAGATCAGCTTCTGTGAAACCAAGGCCTTCAAGAGTGAGCGCTGGGGCGTCCGTGACGTTGCGGCAAAGGGGATCAAGGCTGGCAGCACGGTGTCCAAGGGAGCGAAAAGCCAACAGCGCATTGGTGACGCGCATACGAAAATTCAGTGTCGCCTCTGAAAGTGTGGCTCCTGAAGCGGCTGCGCTGGAACGACTGCCTCGTTTGGCCAGTTCAGCCATGCCGAGTTCGAAGCCTTCAAAAAAAGAAGCCCAGGTGGTCTCTACCGAATGGGGATCGTTCTTCCAATCAGTGTATTTGGAGTCGAGAAGGTCTTGGTTTGCACGGAAAGGCAGCGTGGCACTCATGGTGGGGGAGCTTTGAAGAAAGCGCCCTTTTACTACGGATGCAACATGGGAAAGGAATGTTTTCCTTTATAATTTTCCCCTCACATCTGGCCACGAGTCATCAGACCGAAATACCAAGTCAGACTTTCCTGCCCGTAAAAGATCCAAAACAGGGCACCCGCAGCCAGATAAGGACCGAAAGGAATCTTCGCGCTCCATTCACTGCGCCCCACCAGCTTCCAAAAGCCTGCTAGCACCGTGCCGAGAAGTGAGGCCACCAAAATGGTGAACAAAACGGCTTTCCAACCAGCAAAGGAGCCGATCATCAT
Organism: Verrucomicrobiaceae bacterium; assembly: GCA_947463285.1. Taxonomy (GTDB): domain Bacteria; phylum Verrucomicrobiota; class Verrucomicrobiia; order Verrucomicrobiales; family Verrucomicrobiaceae; genus Prosthecobacter. Next base: position 1,442 of record CANHTV010000061.1, read on the forward strand.
CAAAAACAAGACATCGCCGAAGCCCATGGCCTCACGCGGAATCACCACCTGGGAAGTCACGCCATCAAGGCGCGTGACATTTTCCAAACTAAACTCCTCCAACTCGCCGCTGGCGGTTCTGACTTTGAGTTTTTCCATCCAAACTTCAGCCGTCACATTTTGCCAGGCTTGTTCATTCACTTTGAGGTCGCTACAGTTGATGATCATGCGATCTGAAGCGCGCATGAAAATATCGGCCCAACCATAGGTCTCATCGCCCAGAGTTACAACCGGAGGCTCTTCATCATTGGGCTGAGTGACGCTCCAAGATTGCGGTTTATCAAAGGCATAGCGCTTGCGCCCAAAGGCCAGTTTACCGAGTTCAACCACCAACCACAGCCCGCCAAGACCAAGAGCAGCACTGGCCAGAGAGATGAGGAAACCCCGCAGATGCAACTCCTCAGCGACTAGCGCAGGAACGGCAGCGGCTGAAATCAAACCCACCACCGTGCCTCCGATCGTGATCTCATGCGGGAGGATAAAATGCTCAATGTCAATGAAGGTCCCAGCGACCAGCAAGCTGACAAAAATCCAGAGACACAACACCTGTGGCCCCCAGTCTTTGAGGCTCAGCCAATCACCACCGACCTTCCAAAATACTGCATAAAATAAAACTCCGGTCAGAAACTCCACCCCGAGATAACGAGGCGAGATGGAGGAACTACATTTGGCGCATTTGCCACGAAGCAGGATCCAACTCAGCAGCGGGATGTTCAGCCACATCGGAATCTGGTTTTTACATGTGGGGCAAAACGAACGCCTTGGCTGATTGACCGAAATGCCACGCGGCAGCCGGTAGATCACCACATTTAGAAATGAGCCGATGCCCGCCCCCAAGAAGAAGACCAGTAAATGAAGCAGGGCATTGAGAATTTCGTAACGGGACATGCGGTGACTGTAGCAAAAATGAGATAAGAAAGTCTGTCTCAGAGAGCAGAAGGCGGAAACTTGCCTTGCGATGCCCCATAACGGAAGCAAAAAAAGCGTTCATGTTTTCAACTCGCCTCCTAGCTGTCTCCAGCCTGTCTTTGCTCCTCTGCGGTTGCGCTGCAAAAAACCTAGAAAGACGCAGTGCGATTGTGCCTAGTTCGTCCATTTCCAAAGCTCGATCCTACGGGCTTGTGGATGTCCGTGCAGCGATCCCAGATATTTCAGTCGATCTACGCTACGCGACCAAGCACAACGTCACCGGGCATCCCATTTACCCGAAAAACATGCCTTGCCTACTCCGGGCATCTACCGTCGACCGCTTAAAAAAAGCACAGGCGTCTCTTCGAGCCCAGGGATACGGCTTGCGGATTTGGGATGCTTGGCGTCCACCTGAAGCTCAGCAGCTTTTGTATCGCCACGGCGGCGGCACGGGCATGTTTTTGGACCCACGCGTTGGTTGGTCACGCCACTGCGGCGGCATTTCTTTGGATGCGACTCTGGTGGATGCGCATGGACGCGAACAGCGCATGCCGACCTACTTTGACGAAAATTTCGCTCAAGCTTCTAGCTATGAGCTGCCGAAAGATCCACATGTCCGACAAAATCTTTTGATCCTGCATCAGGCAATGAAGGAGGCCGGGCTCAAACCATTAGCCGCTGAGTGGTGGCATTTTGACGACCTTGACTTCCTTTACAGTTCCGTGCCAGTCATTTCGGGAGCTTCTTTGGGGCTGCCGATTCACTAAAGAGCCTGCCAAGAACCATTCTCTGGCCCTAAAATCAGGATGTTGAAAATCAGTATTTTTTAAAATTTAGCATTTATTAATATTTTACACTTGCAATAATATTCATAATTTACATAATCGAGGTGCAATTGGAATAAATTATGAAAAAACTCATCCTCATCCAAAACGACTATCCTTCGACTGGCAAAAGTACTCTCAGCCAGTGCTTCAGTCGTTATCTCAGCCAGTATGGTGTCCAACACCGCCTGTTGAAATTGGTCGATGACATTGATGCTTGCGAAGAAGAAGAGAGCGATCTTCTCGATGGCTCACTACTGACGACGCGCTCACTCATGGAAATCGTAAACCAGCACTCCGTGACCATGCTCGAGATCAGCACAGGAATGAGTGAGTTTTTCATGAAGTTTTATCATAATCATCAAGTCAGCCACTCCCTCCAAGCCGCAGGCGTCGCCACCTCGGTCGTCCTGCCTGTGACAAGTGAGAGTGATAGTTTTGACGCTGTCATCGAAGCTGCGGAGGTCTATTCAGACGAAGTCGAATACTTGATCGCGCACCTGATCACCAGCAGCTACGAAGATGATGACAAGATTTGGGACCGCAGCTACGCAGCACGTGTGATGGACATGTTTGAAGCCGTGGAATTGCACATCCCAGAGATCGGCTTCCAAATCGAGATGGAGCTTCGTGCACAGCACAAGGAACTGTCCGAAGCGATCATGGACCCAGAATGTGGAAATCACTACGGCAAAGACTTCATCAAGTGGATCAACCGGATCATGGGACAGGTGGATAGCGCTCGGCAGTTCTTGTTCGGTGAAGCCTTCAAGCCCACCACTAAACCCAAGATCGAGACCAAAAAGCGTACCGTTGCTCGCGCCCTGTAATCTCAAAACCATCTCCACTCTCCTATCACGAGCCATGATTCCCAGGAATGATGGCTCGCTGCTTTTAAGGCTTGGTTTTGAATACCGGAGCCAAAAGCTGCAAAAGGCTGCTGCGCGCGATGTAAAAGACATCCGGGTCACCCTGAACCTGACCGAAATACAAGGTGGTATCCATGCCTTCCTGCGTCGGTGCAAAATTAAGGATGGTGTCACGCGTCGGCCCCGTGTTTGTTCCCGGCTCGCCCAGGGTCACGACCACGCGCAGGGCTGGTTTTTGCAAGGCTAAAATCGCATTCGTCACATCACCGGCCCAGTCTTGGACATTAAACTTAGCCAGCTCACCTGCCAGTTTGTCGGCTTTCACACGATCAATCTGCGCGGTGATGTCTTTCCCAGCACGTTCCCCCGTCCATTGGGCGGTCATCGGATCATATTTAAGCATCACCGGCGGCGCAGTGCCGGCAGCAAGGCTGATCTGACGTAGTGAAAACTGCGTAAAACGCAGAGCCCCGAGCCCCTTCCACTTGATCGCCTCCTGCGGAACGCTCGGCAGAATAGTCGCATCGACGCGGTAGATCGAAGGCTCGCTGTCGTACTTGGCGAAGAAGTCAGTGCTTTCTTTATTCGTCCCAAAAAGCAGCTTTTGAGGCTTAGCTCCCGCATCATCCCATGAGACGGTCATGAAGGGATTATCCAAGCCGTATTGGGAGAGGTTCGAGGCCGAATCCGCCGTGTATTCGAGGATATCGAAATTGTTCAGCGCTTCAAAAAACTTGAAGATGCGATCTCCATTGGCGGGCTCAAGGCGGTTGTGGCGTTTGAGAAACCAGGAGTCACTTTTCTTTTCCAAATGAATGGCCGGATGCACAGCACTGGAGATGTCCACCACGGTCACGATCTCTTTGTCGATCCTTGCCAGCTTGCGATCACGCAGATCATTTGGCTGGGACCACAAATCCGTGAATGACTTGGAGGTGATGGTGTACAAAGGCTTGCGATAACTGGCCTGCGCACGTGTTTCGCTAGCCTGAGCCGCAGGCTTATTGAGGGTGATTTCAAACGGCACCGGCAGACCTTTGACGGTGATGCTTACTTTGAGTTCCTGGGGGTCGAGTTCATTGCCCGCCGTGTTTGAGGGCGGCGTTTTCACAGCACTGGCGGGATCAGCCGCGTCCTTGATCGTGAGATTGAGCAGTGTCGCAAGCAGTTCACCGACGCGCTCATTGCTCGCCCTCGTGCTGAGAGGCTTCACCAGCATCCAAGGAGCCTTGGGATTCGACCGAGCGATCTCAATCTGACCACTGGCCTGTACGAGGCGTACGTTCAGAATAACATCCGCCGGAAGGCGAAGCAGCTTGGCATCGCGCCAGTCACTGGGCGATGCCTTAAGCAGGTCCGGCAAAATGGTTCGGGCGACGTATTGAGATACCTCATCACCATCCTTCACTGGAGCCAAACCCACATAGTGGCTGCCCTCAATCGGAGAAAGAGCGCCCAGGGAGAGATTCAGAACCTGATGACTTCCCGAGCTGAGACGAACTGTATGACGCGGCTTTTCGAGCTGTGTTTTGCTCCATTCACTGGCATCAAACTCATCCTGATGCAGGCGGTTGATCCAGCCTATCGAGGTCAGTTCAGTCAATAGTTTGGCCACCTTTTCAGGATCAGCCAGGTCATTAAATGGACGCCGCACCCACCACTGGGCACCGTCCCAAGAGAGCGTCACGCCATCGCCGCCGCTGGAGTCGATCTCGATCAGCGTGATCTTGTTGCGCTCAAAACGCACCGGGCCTTTTTTCATCTCCAGCAGCTCGCGTGTGGTGGGCAGATACCGCTCAATGCCCAGAATGACGGCACCCAGGATGGCGACGAGAAAAAGGAGCAGAAGTGTAGATCGAAGACGCATGACGGAGATTAAAACTAAAGGTTAGGCCGCACGCCGTCCGGCCCAGACCAGCAGACCAAAACAAAGGACAAAAGCAGGAAAGACAAACGTGGTGCTCCAAAAGATCAGCTCACTCTGCTTTTGGCTGAGCTGGATACGATAGCTGTGTTTCTGCTTGGGCGTGATGCCAATCAGGCGATCACGATTCAAGATCCAGTTCAGGCTCGCCGCGACAAAGTCACGATTCACAGCCAGGGCTGATTTTTTATCCAGCAGGGAGGAGTTCCCGACCACAACCATTCGGCAACTGTCCACACGCAGACGCTCGTCAGTTACCGTGCCTCGTTCAACAGAAGCAGCCAGATAGATGGGCTGGCGTGTGTCTTCATCATCCACGATCGGCAGATCTTCGAGGTAGTTTTTCTCCCCCCAGTAACGTTCAGTTGCACCAATGAGCGGATGCACGGTGATGTTCTGATTGGTCAGGTATTCGTCATCAAATCGAACATCTAAAGACTCCGACTGGCCGGGCAAATTCGTCGTGCTAGAAGATAACGGCCGCGTGATCGAAGACTCCAAATCAAAAATGCCCTGAACGGAGAATTCCTTCCTTGTTCCAGTGCCGGTGCTCTCGGCATAAAGCACACGGTCTGAACGTGGCATAACACCATGCAGACCAAGGAATGCATTCAATCGTGGGGTCTCGCCGCTGGGATCCAGCAATACCAACATGCCAGACCTCTCGCCTTCCCAGTAGCTTTTCAACATGCCGATTTCGCGCTCCGAGAGATCATAGCGCAGCCCGACGAGCAGGACGCCATCCGCATCCGTCGGCACAGCGCTGACGTCAGCCAGATTAAGCGGGTAAAGCTGGAAATTTTGCTGACGCCCGAGTTCACCGATGGCGCCCATTGCATCGACCAGCGAGCCTTCCGTGCGGGCCCCCTTGCCCACCACGATATAAAACTTCCGTTCATCGCCTTCAACGACATTGATGACCGCAGAAGTCACTGCATCCTCGCCACGAAACTCCTTGATGCGGCGCTGCGTCTCCGTCGTGTTTTCACGCACCACCAGCTCCTCTTCCGTGATGAGGCGTGTCTTTTTTCCCACTCGCACCACCACGCCGCCCTGGTCCAAAGACAGGCCCGTTTCAGCCTTCAGAGATTCCGTGCGCTCGATGTCACGAATCGGGTCCACCGAGCGCACCTTGATGCGTCCGCGACCGTTGATGCGATACTCCTCCAGCAGCGTCTGCACATCGCCGTAGATCTTTGAATCACGAGCAAATACATTCGCGATGAAGACATCCTTCGACAGCGTGCTGAGGTAGTTCAACGTCGCGGAACTCAGCGTGTAATTTTGCTGAGGGCTCAAATCCCAGCGGGCGTGGTAGCGATAGCTCAGGCGATTCACGCCCATGAAAATGGCCAACGTCAGCAGGATCTGCACAAACACATTCAGCCCGATACCCCAGCGGCGAGGCATAGAAGCTGAAACAGGTGCAGCAGGTGGTGGTGAATCAGACATGGAGAAAGCGAAGGAGAGAACAAAAAAGGTGGGAAAAACGGCGACAGAGACTTTAGCCTCACGGACGCCAGCGGCGGAACTCAATGACCTGATGAGTCAGTGCCAAAAACAGCAGCGCCAGACTCGTGTAATAAACCAGAGGCCGCGTGTCGATGAGCCCGCTCGTGAAGGTGCGGATGTGCTCCATGCTTGCAAAGTAGTTCGTGATGTCCACGAAAGACTCCGAGACCTTTCGGCCCACCACCATGATGAACAGCCCCGCCAGAAAGTGCAGCAGGCTCAGCGTGAAGGACACAATCGCCGCCACGATTTGATTCGAGGTGAGTGATGAGGCAAAACAACCGATGGCCAAATTAAACATACCCATCGCCAGCAGGATGAGATAACTACCCTTAAGTGCACCCGCAGGGATCTCCACAGCACCAGCCGTGATCCAGTCCACAAATTGAAAGTTGATGTAACTCGGCACCCACAGCACGCAGTAAACCAGCAGCGCCGCCAGGTACTTCGACCACACCACCTGCCACGCATGAACCGGCGCGGTAAACAGCGTCTCAAAGGTTCCCATCTTTTTCTCCTCGGCAAAAAGGCGCATCGTCAGCAGCGGGAATACGAAGAAATAGGATAGCCAAAACCAGTTCGGCTGGAAGATCCAGGTGACGATGGAGCCCTCACTCGGCGCACTTTCCAGCACCGACAAAGCCGCACGGAAAGAATAACCACTGAGAATCATCACCAGCGCCAGAACGATGTAGGCCACCGGTGAAATGAAGAAAGCTCGCAGTTCTTTTTTAAAGAGTACCCAGAAAGTGCGCATGAGAAAAAACAGAGTGTGCCAGTTGGCGAAATTTTACTTAGAGGGATCAGAGGCGGCCAGATCCACAAAAACATCCTCAAGACTCGGCAACTGCCAGTGCATCTCACGGATTTTCCATTGTTGCTTCAGCGCCAGCTCCATGAGCGCCTCGCGCACATCATGCCGGGCCTCCACACGGACAGAGAGGTAAAGCCAGCCTTCTTGCACGGTGTCCAGAGTCGCCTTACGCACGCCAGGAAGCGACTCAATGAGGTTCGTGATCTCCCCTTCCCCCTGCATCTCCAGCTGCACCACGGACGCCGCGCGCAGCTTGCGAGTCAAGTTTTCTGGCGTGTCCACGGCCCGAATGCGTCCGCGATGGATCATGATGACGCGATCACAGACAGCTTCGACTTCCTGCAAAATGTGGGTGGAAAGCAGGATCGTATGCGCCGGGCGCAAGCTACGCAGCAGCTCACGGACCTGACGGATCTGCACCGGGTCCAGGCCGTTCGTCGGCTCATCCAAAATCAACAAAGGCGGCTGGTGCACCAGCGCATCAGCCAGCGCCACACGCTGACGATAGCCCTTGGAGAGATTACCAATCAAGCGACGACGCATGTCTGTGAGAGCACACAGCTCCATCACTTCCCCCACTCGAAAGCGCAGTTTTTTGCCAGACAGCCCCTTCAGCTCCGCGCGAAAGTTCAGGTACTCCTTCACTCTCATCTCAGTGTAGAGAGGTGCCATCTCAGGCATGTAGCCCACGGACTTCCGCAGCTCGATCGACTGCTGAAAAACATCAAAGCCATTCACCCGCGCCGTCCCACTCGTCGGCGGCATGTAGCCTGATAGGATGCGCATCGTCGTGGATTTACCAGCCCCATTAGGCCCCAGAAATCCGACAATCTCCCCAGGCTCCACTTTAAAAGACACATGATCCACCGCAGTGCGTCCTGCATACTGCTTGGTGAGGTCCTGAACTTCAATCATCGGTATAAAAGGGGCTGAAAATAGGCTTGAGGGGAGAATCTTGATTAAAGCCCGCCGCTAAGCCCATAGCAACCCTGGAAAACACCAGCCTGCATTTATCATCAAACTCCACAATTTCAGATTTAGCCCAGATGCAGTAGCAGTTTTCAGTCGCAGGGCGCATCGCTTGACTGCAATCCGCTGCTGCGTGCGTATACTTACACCCGACCATGCGCCTGCACGCCTTCCTTTTCCTCGCCACCAGCCTGACTGCCTCTGCCCAGACGGAGGCAGATTTTCTCACCAACATCCGCCAGCTCACTTTTGAAGGTCGCCGTGCGGGGGAAGGCTACTTCAATGCCGATGGCTCGAAGATGGTCTTCCAGTCGGAGCGTGAGCCCGGGAACCCTTTTTATCAGATCTACCTGATGGATCTGGAAACCGGAGATCAGGAGAGAATCTCCCCCGGCATGGGCAAGACGACCTGCGCATGGATGCACCCTGATGGCAAACGCATCCTCTTCGCCAGCACTCACACCGACCCGAAGTCCAAGGACCTCCAGGCCGCTGAATACAAAGACCGCGAGACCAGCCGCGTGCGGAAGTACTCCTGGGACTACGATGCAAACTACGAGATCTGGGAATACACGCTCGCCGACAAATCGCTGAAGAACCTCACCAACAAGCTCGGCTACGACGCGGAAGGTGGTTGGTCGCCCGATGGCACAAAGCTCGTCTTTGCCAGCAATCGCGCTGCTTATGAAAAAAACCTCTTTAAAGAGGACCAGGAGCGCCTCAAGATCGACAAGCAGTTCTTCATGGACCTCTACATCGCCGATGCGGATGGCTCGAACGTGAAACAGATCACCGACGTACCCGGCTACGATGGCGGCCCGTTTTTCAGCGCCGATGGCAAGCGCATCTGCTGGCGTCGCTTCACCCCGAAGGGCGATGTCGCGGAAGTCTGGAGCATGAACATCGACGGCAGTGATCAGCGCCAACTCACGAAGCTCGGAGCCATGAGCTGGGCTCCGTATTTTCATCCCAGTGGCGAGTATTTGATCTTCACCACGAACCTCAACGGCTTCGCCAACTTCGAGCTCTACCTCGTCGATGCCGCCGGCAAACACGCCCCCGTCCGCGTCACCACTACGGATGGCTTCGATGGCCTGCCCGTCTTCTCCCCCGATGGCAAAAAGCTCTCCTGGACCAGCGGACGCACCGCAAATACTCAGAGCCAGATCTTCATGGCCGACTGGGACCACGATCACGCGCGAGCAGCTCTGGAAATCGAGTCAAAGGTCAATGAAGTCAAGGCGGCCAAAGCACCCGACGTCTCTAATACAGCCGCAGACATCAATCCCGCCGACCTCCGTCAGCACGTGACCTACCTCGCCAGCGATGAGCTGGAAGGTCGCCTCACCGGCACGAATGGTGAAAAGCTTGCCACCCAGTACGTCGCGGATGTTTTCAAAGGCATCGGCCTCCAGGAATACGGTGACGAAGCTTGGTTCGAGCCCTTCGAGTTCACAGCGGGTGTGGCTTTGGGGGAGGGCAACACCTTGACCCTTATTGACAATGCCTTGACCGTTGACCCGAAACTAACCGCTGACCGTGACTGGCGTCCGCTCTCCTTCTCGCAGCTCGGCGAAGTCAAAACCGCGCCCATCGTCTTCGCCGGCTACGGCATCGAGACGCCCGACGAAGCCACCGGCAGCGATGGCAAGAAGCTCGAAGCCTACAGCAGCTATGCCCACCTCGACGTGAAGGACAAATGGGTGCTCGTGCTCCGCTACCTACCGGAAGGCATGAAGAAAGAGCAGCGCGACGACCTCACCCGTTACGCCAGTCTTCGTCACAAAGCCCTCGTCGCCCGTCAAAAGGGTGCCAAAGGGCTCATCATCGCCAGTGGCCCGAACAGCAAGGTCGTGGACCAGCTCGTGCCGATGAGCTTTGATGCCTCCCTCGCCACCTCCGGCATTGCTGCCATCAGCGTCACCGATGCGCTCGCCGACAAGCTTTTGAAGCCCACCGGCAAGACGTTGAAGGAACTCCAGGACAAGCTCGACACGGGCGACCTCATGGGCGGCTTCGACTGCGGCAAACTCATGCTCTCTGCCAAGATCGACATCCGCCAGGAAAAGAAAACCGGCCGTAATGTGCTCGGCGTGCTACCCGCCAAGGACAAGCCTGATCCGCATGTCGCTCCGCTGATCGTTTGTGCCCACATTGACCACCTCGGCAACAAAGGTGGTGGCAACTCCCGAGCCAAGGGAGACGACCTCAACAAGATCCACCACGGCGCTGACGACAACGCCAGTGGTGTCGCAGGCGTGATCGAGATCGCCCAATACCTCGCCGACCTCAAAAAGACCGGAAAAATCAAACTCACCCGCGATGTCATCTTCGCCGCATGGAGTGGCGAAGAGCTTGGCCTGCTCGGCAGCAATCACTTCGTCGAGTCTTTGGCCAAAATGTTTCGTGGTGACCCGAACGGCAAACTCACCGGCATGTTCGCCGCCTGTTTAAACATGGACATGATCGGTCGTTTTCAGAAAACGCTCGTTCTGCAAGGTGTCGGCTCCAGTTCCTGGTGGGCCAAGGAGATCGAGAAACGCAATGCCCCCATCGGCCTGCCCATCACGACGCAAAATGATGCCCACCTGCCGACCGATAGCACCACCTTCTACCTGCGCGGCATTCCCACGCTGAACGCCTTCACGGGCAGCCATGCCGACTATCACATGCCCAGCGATACGGCGGACAAGATCGACTACGAGAACGCCACGAAGATCACCAAGCTCATGTCACTCATCTCCCGCAGTATCGCCACCGCTGCTAACAATCCCGACTACGTCGCCATGGACGCGCCGAAAAATCAGGGCACTCGCGGCGGCATGAGAGCCTACCTCGGCACCATCCCCGACTATGCTCAGGGAGACACCAAAGGCGTGAAACTCAGTGGCGTCTCCCCCATCGGTCCTGCGGCCAAAGGCGGCGTCAAAGGTGGTGACATTATCATCAAGCTCGGCGGCAAGGACGTTCTGAACATCTATGACTACACCAGCCTCATGGGTGAGCTAAAAATCGGCGCCGAGACCACCATCACTGTTCTGCGTGAAGACAAGGAACTGACGCTAAAGATCATCCCAGGCTCACGGGAGTAAGTGTTTGCACCATGCGACTCCAAGGCCGAAGCACTGAGCTGTTCTTATGATGTCACGTCTGCATGATTGGATTCAAGCCGCTCGTCCCAAAACGCTCGGCGCAGCGGTTGCTCCAGTTTTGGTCGGCAGCTGCATCGGCTGGCGCATGGTCGGTCATTTTGATCTCACCTTGCTGGCCTGCACCCTGGGCAGTTGTCTGGCGCTGCAAATCGCCACGAACTGGTTCAACGACGCGCTGGATTTTAAACAAGGCAAAGACACCGCCGCCCGCGTCGGCCCTCGCCGCATCACCGCCGCAGGTGCCGTTTCGGCGGAGTCGGTCATGCTCGCAGGCTTTCTCATGCTGGGCGTGGCCATCGCCTTGTCTATTCCGCTGATCATGGCACGTGGTCTGCCCATTCTGGTGATCGGCATCCCGTCTCTGTAC
>CANHTV010000062.1 GCA_947463285.1 Verrucomicrobiaceae bacterium
ATCACCAGCACTCTGCTCTGCCCATTCACCGAGGAGACTGCGGCGACGGAGGCTGCGAACTTTATGGCGCAACTCGTGTCGCATTGCCATCCGCTGGGTTGCATCTCGGTGGGCTACACCTGGACGTTTGGAAAAAATCGTGGTGGCAATATTCACACGCTCATGGATGAGGGCCAGAAACATGGCTTTGCCGTTTATGGAGTGCCCCCGATCCGCATTGACGGTGAAGTGGTCAGCAGCACGCTCATCCGTGATGCCGTGACCGCAGGTGATCTCGAAAAAGCCAGCCGCCTGCTTGGCCGCGACTACGCCCTTTTTGGCGAAGTCAAAAAGGGCCGCCAACTGGCCCGCCAACTGGGCTTCCCTACGGCGAATGTCATGCCAGAAGCAGAGTTGCTGCCGCCATTTGGCGTGTATGCCGTTGAGACCAAAGTCGAAGGAATATGGAGGCGTGGCATCGCCAATCTCGGCGTGCGTCCTACCGTAGAAACCACGACTCCCCTGCCCTCGCTGGAGGTACATCTGCACGACTGGAGCGGCGATCTTTACGGCCTAGATCTTGAAGTCAAAATAGGCCGATTCATCCGCCCAGAAAAAAAGTTCGCCAGCCTAGAGGAGCTAAAAAAACAGATCGGCGAGGATGTGAGCGATTCAGTCCTCTAAATCTCAGGGCACGATCTCGACCAAGGTGCCCAGAGGAGTTTCACGAAAGAAAATCTCCGCCATGTGCTTCGGCAGACGAATGCACCCATGAGAAGCTGGGTATCCTGGCAGGAAGCCTTGATGCATGCCGATGGCCCCGTTGATGCGCATGAAAAAAGGCATTTCGGCCGCATCAAACACAGCCCCTGCAGGCTTAGGGTCTTTGCGCACATCGGCCTCCTTCTTTACCACGACGCCATCTTTGCCGACGTAGTCGCCGAACAGCGACGATTTGTGATCAATGTCTTTCTCGGTGACCTTGAATTTGCCAGGGCGCGTCTCCATGCCTTCACGTCCTGAGGACATGGGGGAGATGCCCGCGAGTTGATCGTCTTTGTAAAAATAAATCCTCTGCTCACCGAGACAGATTTTCAGGCGGGGCTTACCCGTCATGCCCTCTCCGAACCAACGTGAACCGTCATCCACAGCAGCATCAGGCTTCTTTTTGTCAGGCTTGGGAGCTTTGACCTTCTTTTCCTTAACGGGTTTGGGGACCTGGATGCGCTGGACATAATAACCTCCACCAGGAGCTGGCCTGCGGATCACCATCTCCGTCTGATTCGAGCAGCTGGAAGACAATGAAACGAGGCCAAGTAGAACGAGGATAGAGGCGAGGCGCATGGAGCGAAATTAAGGATCATGATGAAGGTGGCATCAAGACGGTATTTGCGACAAACAATGGGAAACCTTACGAATTTTGCCTGAACACGAGCCAGAAGTTGGCTTGACCATCTGCGCCTCATAGCGGCTAGTACCTACATGCACCACAAAACCAGTAAACAACAGTGTCGAATAGTGCTCACAGGCGGCCCAGGCGGAGGAAAAACCACGGCAGCCGATTTGTTTCGTCGTGAACTGGGTGATCAGGTAATTTTAGTACCGGAGGTGGCCACGATGCTTTTTTCAGGCGGGTTCCCCAGAGTCCACGCGCCTGATGCCGTACATGCAGCCCAGCGGGCGATTTTTCATGTACAAAGAAACCTCGAAGACGTGCAGTCAGCCCAGTATCCGGACCGCCTGCTGCTTTGTGATCGCGGCACCGTGGATGGTGCCGCCTACTGGCCAGGTGATCCGCAGGAATTCTTCGCTGAGATGAAGACGACAATGACCGCTGAAATGAAGCGTTACGATGCTGTCATCTTTTTCGAAAGTGCTGCCGTCGGCGGCATGGGCATCGAAGGTGGCAATCCAACCCGCAACGAGACGCTGAAGGAAGCGGTGGAGCTCGACCGCAGAATGCGTGCCTTGTGGAGCCACCATCCGCGCTTTGTGCTGGTGCCGCATCACCAGTCGTTCTTTAAAAAGATCGCGTTCGGCTTAGCTGAGTTGGAAAACATCGTGAACGCGTTGAAGCGCGATTAACGCACGTCCCGCCACAGCCAGCGCAAAGCCTCCGGCAGCTCTGGTGCCATGCCGCGACTGCCGTGAAAGCATTCGGTCCACTTCATCTGGTAATCGTAATGCATGAACTTCAGACTGGCTTCCATCATGCGATTCGCGAGCGGCCAGTTACCGAATTTGTTGTCCAGATCATTGACGCCATCGAGCAGGTAAACACGCAAGGGTTTTGGTTCAGTGATGCGCAGCAAGTAAGGGTAAACATTGCCCCCGCGAATATCAACAAACGTGCCCACCCAGCTCAGCACTTTGTGAAATTTATCTGGGCGCTCCCAAGCCGCTGTGAAGGCACAAATGCCGCCAGAAGAGCCCCCAGCGATGGCCCAGGCTTTGGGATCAGGCTTAAATTTCACTTCATATCGCTCCTGAACTGCGGGTAAAATTTCTTCGAGCAGGAAGCGTACATAAGCATCCCCCAAGCCATCATACTCCAGGCTGCGATTGGCAGGTTTATCTCCAGGTTTCTGGCCAGCCTTGCGGCCGGGATCAACAAAAACCCCAATCGTCACAGGCATCTGCTTTTGATGAATCAAGTTATCAAAAACAGTGCTCGCACGCATGGAACCGGTAGGATCAACATGGCGGCTACCATCCTGCCAGACCATCAGACAAGCTTCCGAGCCCTTTTGATATTGCTGCGGGATGTAAACAGTCACCTGCCGAGATGTCTCTGGAAAAACCTTGCTTTGGCTCCATTCGAAACGCTCCAGACGGCCCGTAGGCACACCTTTCTGCACCTCGCTGTCAGGGGGGTAGCTGTAGTTTTCCAAATGCACTTTACCGGCCACTTTCGGCATGGCGTCCGTGAAGATCTGGTAGTCGAATTCAGTGAAGTTGGGAAACGACTCCACGAGTACCTGAAGCCCTTCATTACCCATAGCAGTCATCGCGCCGATCTCCGTGCCGTCACTGCGCATGACACGGGCTGGGCTCATATCCATGATCGCCCAGGCGACGGTCGTTCCCTCGACCTTGACGCCCGGCTTGCCTTTGATCAGGTTCTGCTTGCCGAAAAGCTTCAACACTTGCTTCTGGACCATTGGATCACTGATAGATTGCCCATCTTGAAGCACTTTTTGCAGCGCCAGTGGTGAGATCTCTTCTGGTTTGATCTCCTGGGCCAAGGAAGAACTAGCAAGAGTCAGGAGCAGAAAGAATAAAGGGCGCATGCGATGCGCCCTTCAACGAAGCTGTAGCAAGTGAACTTCCAACCATTCACAAAGCTGCCGTGACAACCGGCTTCAGACTGCTGGCAGTAGCCTGATAAACACGCTGCTGAATATCATTCACCATGCGACGCACATGCGGCCATTTCATGCGTTCACGCATGATGGACATGCTGCGTTCATAAGAGCCCCATTGCAGGACTTCGATGTCCACATGACGAACGCCCCAGGCATTCATCTGAGTGCGTGTGGGCTTGTAAATATCAATCGTTCCGGTTCCAACAAGCGCGCTGCCATAATCATCGACGACATAAATCACCTCAGGCTGGCTAGCGATACGGAAACGTGTCCCAACAGGATAACGCGACCAATCCGCCGCCGCACTACGAACAAGGCCAAACCGCAAAGGCGTGCCGAGCGCGTTTTTGGCTCCATAAACGATGTGATCAGACTCATCATGACAGTAAGCCGTCGTGCGAACCGTCATACGGCGTCCAGAATTCAGCGCTGCTGCCGTCAGCGGCGGTCTGGGAGCCTCCATGACGAAATAATAGCGCTTCATATCCTGCGGTGTAAAAGGAACACGAGCAGCCAGAGCTTTGCGCACTTCATAGCGCACCCCTGGTGTCAGCGGCCCGGCTGTCATAGGCGCGACATTTCCAGGTTGCGCGACTCGAATTTGTTCGAGAGAGCAAGATGTGAGCACTGCGAGCGCCATACCAAGTAGCGAAACTGAGGTTAGTCTTAAGGTTAGACTCATAAGATGTTTATGATAACCAATAAAATAACAATATTTATTATAATTATGCAATATAAATTATATATTTTTAAATAATTTAAAGATCCTTAATATCTAGTCTAGTGCCCCAACTTAGATCGCTAATCTTGAACTCGTACTAATGATGAACTGGCTTTTTTTCTTTGAGGCCTCAACGAATTGTACCATTCAATGCTCTTACAGGGTGCCAAAGAGAGCGTTTTATTCGACTCATCATCGCCCATTGTAATTCCATAAGCCGGAATCATGAAGTTGGTAGCCATGGGAAGACAAATCACCCCCCAGGCTTTTCAAGTCCCATCATCATCAGCCCTAACAAGATGCACGCCCGGTGGGACGCGTCACATTTGTTTTGAAATTTAACCAAGTACGACGGTAGGTGTAGGCAACCGCCATGATGCCGACTCCGAGAACGATCGCCCGCACATTTTCCGGTAACGCCGGAACCTCCAAGCCAGCCGAAGCGAGCATCATAGAGTCGCTGGAATGCGTCTCCGCCAGCGCGCGCATGGAAAGCACGGCAATCGATGACGAGGTCAGCCAGTAAATGATAGAACGCATAATTTTCAGTTACAAAGTCTCTTTTAAATCAAAATGTAAATACGATGACAAGCTATTTTGTGAATTAGCCAAATATCTAAAGTACTGAAAACGAGATCTTTATTTGAAAGAGCCAATTTCAAAAACGCCAAAGCCATCGCTGCGCTGCTCGTGGCTCAGGGCTATGGCGTGATCGAGTCTACGAAACCTGAACCGGCCGCTGAAGAATCGCCCGCTATAGTTCCAGGCATCGTTTCGGCACCCGTGCCAAACACATCTGCCGCCGTTCAGGCCCCGTTTGATCATCTGCCACTTCGTGATTGTGACTTCTTCACCCATGCCTTTGATGAAATGTTGCGCAAGGCAGGCCAGGGGGACACCTCGCTCATTCTTTCATCGAGCTCGCACACACACACCGGACGTGCAGGTGCTTAAAAAGCTCCTGGCCGAACTGCCTACGAACTACCCCTTCCCCATCCTCACCGCTCAGCTGAAGAAGCCCTCTTTCTTCTCTCTGCCCATTTGGATGCCCGCCAGCCAGCAATCCACGACCTCTGGGCTTGCATCTCTGGATGCAGGAAGGCTCTCCAGGAGCCCTTGGAACACATGGCGCAACGCCATTCAGAGACCTCCAAACGAAGCTCGATCGCATCATCAACACCTCCCTTCCACAGAATATGGACGGCTGGGAAAACGTCCGCTTCGACCTCGTTGAAAAGTCTGACGGCTCCTGCGTGTTTGTTTTATCTTGGAGTCATCTCATCATGGATGGCATCGGTGCCGAGTTCATCCTGGTGGAGCTGGATCGTCTCATGAGCGGTGGCAAAACCGAGCCCGTACCAGCCTTTGGTCTCACAGACCTCAACGACCAACGCGGCTGGGTCGAGCGGTGGAAAACAGCCAAAGTCATGCCCACCTTCTTTGACAAGGTGATGAAGAAACCTTTCGAAGCACTCGGCTCAACAAGCTCTCTGAAGGCCGCGCCCACTTCCAAGTCATCACTCTGACTGAGGAGCAGACCAACGAAGCCGCGCGCCGAAGCGCTGAGATCTCCGGGCCACGCATCACCATGCCAAAGCCTGCCAGGCAAGCCGTAATCACAAGGCTTAAGCCCGGCTGGTGCTGGCGAATCCCGCTACTTCACGCTTTGTCCATCGGTGTCGTGGTGGACAAGGATCATGCCAAAAAATATGGTAGCACGGCCGAGGAGCAGCTGGAGGCCATGATCGAGCAAAACAAGCCGCTGGCTGAAGCCTGCCCGAACCGCAAGCGCATCACAACCGTGACAAGTTACGCCAATTACCAGCTGATTTCTGATCAAGGCCACGGTGACGGCTGGGTCTCTGTCGGTGATTCCTTTGGCTTCGTTGATCCCATGCTTTCGCCAGCTTGATGCATGGCCAGGACATCGGCTGAAACACTGGCCGATGCCATCCTGCTAAACCCCGCCAACCGCTGGGATAAAGCCTTCCATCCATACCTCGACTGGTTCCGTGAGCAGCTAAAAGCCTGGCAGGAGCTGGTGGATATTTTCTATGGCGACCAGATTTTTGCCCTCCAGCGCACAGTCACCGAAATCTCGAAACGCTTCCCTGATAAAGTCAGCAACATCATGCAGCGGCACTTTGAGAAAAACATCTCTGGCATGGCTGGTGGTGGAATCACGACGAATCCCTACAGCCGCAATCTCCTGTGTTTCATGACCCGCTACGGCATCTATGGCCACGAACCTGCGGACTTTGCGGTAGTTTGAGATACCAACCATCCCTTTCTCACCACCTCGATTCACGAGAGGTGGCACATCAAATGGAAAGTGGGTGGCTTACTTCTCCATCGCCTGCCCTGCCCTCAGCCAGGCGTCAAAACCACCGTCAAGAATCATGAGATTCTTAAAGCCCTTGGCGGACATGTCAGCCGCAGCATGCTCGGCGCGACCACCGAGGGCGCAACAAAGCAGGCAGGGTTTAGTTGGATCAAGCTTGGCGACCAATTCATTAAAGGCAGTCGTGTTGAGGTAAGCGACGAAGTGAGTGGTGCCAGCCAAGCGACCATCTAGCTTGATTTCGCCATTTTCTCGCAGGTCAATGATGATCAAATCCGGCGTGCTTTGACGGATTGCGAGGACCTGTTCGGGCTTCAGCTTTTGAACACTCACAGGCAGCTTCAGCGGTGGTGGCGCAACAGCGACGGGGGCTAACTCTGCAGGACGACAGGACACGAGCAGCAAAGGAAGGGAAAGGATCGGTAAAAGGAAGCGCATAGCTTTACCTTTGCTTGAGGTAAGCGGGAATCTCAAGCTCGCCGCTCTTCACCGGAGCTGTATCCCCCCTCCAGACGAAGCCGGCTTTCTCGAAGCTGCCTTTGTTGGCCTTGAGGTAGTCGAGCAGACGATGCCCGATGGCGCTGTGGGGGGAATCTTTCCGCACGGCGAAGGGTTGGATGGCTTTCGCCTTGTCCGCAGGCAGCGGGATGGCATCGAAGTGCTCAAGCTGGCTCTGGATATTCGTGCGATAAACCACAGCGGCGTCGAGGGAGCCAGTGCGCAGTTGGTTGACGAGGAAATCGCCCGTCGGCACCTGGCTGGAGGCATTTTTCATCACGCTGTCGAAGAGGTTCATGCTGCGCAGAATGCCGGCACTCATGAAGCCGAGAGTGGATTGCTCAGCATTGCAGAGTCCGACTCGTAGTCCGCTTTGAGCTAGGTCGGCGAGCGTCTTGATGCCCTTCGGATTGCCTTTCGGCACGGCGATGACGATCTCCGCCTCAGTCAAAAGCACGGCTTCAGGGAAGTGCTCGGCCACGGGTGGGACAAAGCAGACATCACAGGCATAATAGACATCCGGGAACTTCGGATTCGTCGTGTCCTTCATCGTCTTCATCGCGGCACAAAGGATGCCGCAGCCGTTGAAGACAGTGGTCACGCTGATGCCTTCATGGTTGGCGAACTCCTGCACCAGTTCCTGGATGGCAGGGCGATTCACGCCGCCGCTGTAAAGGATCAGTTCGGGCTTCGCGGCCCACTTGTCACCGCCTGCAGCTTGAAATCCTTGTTTCGAGAAGATCGCGCCGCCTTTCTCTGGCGCGGTGAGGTAGCGGGCAAACTTGAGCGCTTCGAGCGAGGACGCTGCGGACTTCAAAATCGTGGCGCTGGCCTTCTCCGCATGGCTGGTGAGTTCGGGCATCAGGATGGCTTCCAGCCCCTCAAACTGCGGCACGGTGCTGTCCCAGACGAGGGCGGCATCACTGGCTCCCAGCTTCACATCCGCAGCGATCTCGGTGACGGTGGGCTTCATCACGGCAGCCTTTTTAGCCAGGGCATCCCAGCGTGTGCCCAGGATCATTTTCGCCACTTTGCCGATGCTTGCTGCTTCAGGATTTGGCAGCGCCAGCTTCACGTCCGCCTTTTCCAGATCCGCCAGCGTGGTGATGCCCTTGGGGTTGCCTTTGGCGACGGCGATGACGGGATGCTGCACGGCCAGAGGCAACACTTCGCCGATGACATCCAGCTTCCGAGCATCTGCCAGCGAGCCCTCATCAGCGGCAATGAAGAGGTCACCTGTGTTCGCGATGCGGAGCTGGCTGAGCAGCGTGCCAGTGCCGCCAAATTGCAGCTCGATCTGAGTGCCCGTTTCCTTTTCAAACTCGGCCGCGATGGCCTCGACGGGCTTTTTCAGCCCCGCCGCGCAGTAAACCGTGAGGCTGGAGGTGCTGCGGCCTGTGCCTGCCGGACGCAAGGCATAAAAACCAAGCCCGATGGCGGCAGCGAGGAGGAGAAGGGCGAAGACTTTGCGCATGAGAGATTAGCGTTTGTTGCGATACAGCAGAGCGGCCAGCCCAGCGAGCAGCAAGGACGCGCTCGTCAGCAGGATGGGACTCTGAGGAATAGAATCGCTTGAAGATGGCTGATCTGTCTCAGGGGATTCATCTTTTGCCTGAGTTACCACGGTTTCAGGCTGTTTCATGTGCACGGACTGTGCGACTTCCACGACGGGCTTTTTTGCCTTGGCGTCTTCCAGAGCCTTGGGCCAATCGACATTCATGAGGATGTCCCAGCCGGGGTTTTCGTTCTTCATCCGGCAGGAGCAGCGACCGACGAGGAACATGGAGGTTTCCTCCAAAGCGGCGTCATCTAGCTGGGCGAGATTCCAGGAGCCAAGCACTCGTCCACGGCCAAAAACAGCGGCGGCGAAGCTTTGGGAGGCATCGATGCGCCCCCTAGGGCCTGCGAGCATCCTGATGAGGACCTTTTCGGCGGGGTCATCGGCACGGAGACGCAGGGTGGTGAACTTCAGCATCAGGGCTGGGCCGGGGCCGAGCTGGCTGTCGGGATCATTGGGGTCTTGGATGGGCAGAGCGGCTACCTGTTCAAGAAACTTGAGCCGTTTCTCAATGCGCTCGATCTCGGGCTGTGACTCGGCTTTTCCATCATCGACGATCACCCAGACGACGCTTTCTCCGGCCAGGATGCGCTCGGCAATCTGCTTTCTACTTGGGGAGTCCAATAGGGCCCCGAGGGCCGATTTATCGAGCGGAGCGGACCAGAGGATCGTCTCGGGAGACTTTGAGTCATGGAGTTCGGCTTGGCCGAAAGTGGAGTCTTTTGAGGTGGAAATGTCGAGGTTCGCCTTGCCGTTTGCCCTGAGGGGACGCAGCAGGTCTGTCAGCTCAGCATTTTGGGAGGTACTGGCAGGCAGCACGAGCTGGAAGCGATCTGTCTCCCACCGATCCAGGGCATAACGGAAGACCGGGATGGTGCAGGCGCAGGTCTCCGAGTGGAGAAGGGCTGAAAAAAGAAAAAAGAAAAAACCGAATCTGAGCATGGGATGCATTCAACGTGAAGCAGCCGCTCAAGTTACAGAATTACTACGTCATCGCTGTCTCGGAAAATGTGGTCACAGCGGGAAACCAAAGAAATGTAGTCGTTGCGCAGTCTGGGGCGCTGTTTGTATCTACAGTTCTATGCATTCTCTTTTGATCATTGGCTGTGGCAGCATTGGCGAGCGCCACCTGCGTTGTTTCCAGAAATCGGGCCGAGCCATTGTTACGGCCTGTGATACCAACCCGGCACTTCTGGCTGCCATGCAGGAACGTTATGGTGCGGCTGGTTATGCTACTTTAGATGAGGCTTTGGCCGCAGGCACTTACGACGCGGCTGTCATCTGCACTCCAGCGCACCTGCATCTGCCGATGGCGCAGACCTTATTGAAAAAAGGTCTGCATTTGCTCATCGAGAAACCCCTGGCTTTGGATCTGAAGCTGGTGCCAGAAGTTCGGGAGGCGATCACAGCAGCGGGGCGTTTTGTCGGCATCGCTTATGTGTATCATTTCATGCCATGGATAGCAGAAAGCCATGATTTCCTGCGCTCCGGCGCTTTGGGAAAAATCCTTCATGCCAGTCTCAGTGCTGGACAGCATTTTCCCACCTTTCGACCCGCCTACCGTGAGATCTACTATGCCCGTCATGAGCATGGAGGTGGAGCTATTCAAGACGCGCTGACTCATGTGGCCAATGCTTTCGAGTGGATGATCGGCCCCTGCACGCAGCTTTTCGCCGACGCTGCGCATCAGCTTTTGGAGGGAGTAACCGTGGAGGATACCGTCAATGTCAGCGCACGTCATGGGGATATCTTGGTAAACTATTCGTTAAACCAGTTTCAGGCAGCCAATGAGACGACTTTCCTGATTCACGGCCAGCTGGGCAGTCTGAAGATCGAAGTTCATGCAAGGCGCTGGGGGCACTTACTCGCAGGGGAGACTGAATGGACCTGGCACGAGACTGCGCCACTGGAGCGGGATGATCTTTTCATCGCCCAGGCTAACGCTTTTCTTGATGGCCTAGAGGGCCTCGCCAATGCGCTGAGCACTTTTGAAGAAGCAGTTCAGACCCTGAAGTTTAATCTAGCCGCACTGCGCTCCGTGCATACCGGCCTACCCATCGTGATCGAATGAAAACAGAACTGCGACTGGCGATGCTGGGAATGATCGAAGGCAATGGCCATCCGTATTCATGGAGTGGCATCATCAATGGCTACAACCCAGCCGAAATGGCGCACTGCCCTTATGCAGGCATCCCCATCTACATGGGTAAGCAGCCTCTGGAATCCGTGCGCGTCCCCGGAGCACGAGTCACGCATATTTGGACCGATGAACCGGCGGACGCGCCTAAGGTGGCTGCGGCCAGCCTCATCGAGCATGTCGTTTCACGTCCTGAGGATGTGATCGGTCAGGTCGATGCTGTGATCATCGCTACGGATGACGGCACCGACCATGTTCGCCGTGCTAGGCCCTTCATTGAGGCAGGCCTGCCTGTCTTCATTGATAAACCAATGGCGACCACTCTCGCGGATCTTCGTCAGTTTTTGGCATGGCATCAGGCGGGGCATGTCATCCTTTCCACCAGCGGCATGAGGTATGCACCAGAAATGCGTGCAGACTTTTCCAGCCTGGGGGATCTTCGCTGGATCACCAGCTTCACCTGCAAGACCTGGGAGCGCTACGGTATCCATGCTCTTGAGGCGGTGTCGCCATTGCTCGGTCTTGGTTTTCTCAGCGTGCGAGCGCAGAGCGATGCTGGGGGGGATGTCATGCATGTCACCCATCAGCGCGGCGTCCGCCTCACCATCGGGGCGCTGCATGATGCCTATGGCAGCTTTGGCGCAGTTCATCTGTATGGAACTAAAGCAGATCTGGCGCTGAAACTTACCGATACCTATCACGCCTTCCGGGGCCAACTTGTGGCTTTCATCGACATGCTGCGCACAGGGAAACCTCCCCTGCCCTTTGCCGAAACGGTGGAGATGATGGCCGTCATCATCGCTGGTATACGCAGTCGTGAACAAGGCGGCACTGAGATTTCTGTGCCAGAGCTTTTAGCCGAATTGGCTTGATGCTGAAAACGAAAAGCCCGCGTTTTCAGCAGATGAAAACGCGGGCTCAGGGAAAAGCGGGCGATATTAGTTTTTACCAACCATAAAAAGCATGGTGTCGCCTTTGCGCCAGATTTTGAGGAGCACGGTTTTTGGTTTCTTCGCCAACTCCATCGCTTCCCCCACGGCACGCACCGGTTTGCGATCGACGGCGGAAATGACATCCCCTTCCTCGACACCCATCGCTGCAGCACGGCTTTCGGGGTCGATCTGAGTAACGATGACTCCCGTAACATCCTCCGGCACTTCGTAGCGCTGGCGGGTGCCTGGAGTGAGATTTTGAACGGTCACACCAGGGATGATCTCAGCCACGCTGCTGCCTTTGGGTGCAGGGCCTGTGACACTTTCAGTTTCCTCACTGCCGTCGATGGATTTGCCAGCCAAAATTTCGGGAGTGAGTTTGATGAGCTTGGCCATGGCCGAGGTCGGTTTGCCATCGCGGACAATGTCGAGTTTGATCTCCGAGCCGGGCTTGTGACTGCTGACGATGAGTGGCAGTTTCGAGGCATTTTCCACCTTTTGACCGTTCACTGCGGTGATGACATCACCCACTTGGATGCCCGCTTTGTGCGCGGGGGAGTTCTTGGTGACTCGTTGAACAAGGGCACCAGTTTCATCATTGAGGCCCCAGAGTTTCATCGCTTCCGCATCAATGTCTTGCGGCATGATACCGAGGAAACCACGCGTCACAGCACCGTCATCCACCAGATCTTCAGCCACACGCAGGGCGAGGTTAATCGGGATGGCAAATCCAATGCCTGCATTCATGCCAGAGCGTGAGTAAATGGCGGTATTGATACCGACCACACGACCGAGAGCATCGACGAGCGGCCCGCCGGAATTGCCTGGATTGATGGCAGCATCCGTTTGGATGAAGTCTTCATATCCGGGCATGTTTTCTTTGCGAATGATGCCCATGCCGCTGCGTCCGAGGGCACTGACGATACCTTGACTCACTGATCGGCTAAGCTCCATCGGAGCGCCTGCAGCGAGCACAACATCACCCACTCGGAGCTTTGCGCTATCTGCCATCGTACATGGCATCAGGCCTGAAGCCTCAATCTTAATCAGAGCGATGTCAGTCTGCGGATCAGTGCCGATCACCTTGGCATTGTAACGCTTGGAGGAGCCATTCACGTCAATGATGGTTTCGATCTTGTCTGCGTCACCGATCACATGGTTGTTCGTGAGGATGTAGCCATCGGTGGAGATGATCACGCCTGAACCCACGCCGTTGGGTTCAAATTCGCCATCTTCCTCTTCTTCGTCATTCTGCGGAGCTCGCGGAGCATTGCGGCGA
>CANHTV010000063.1 GCA_947463285.1 Verrucomicrobiaceae bacterium
ACCCCCAAGCAGATGAACCTCTGGAAGAAGGGCCTCATGTCCATCGACCAAAAAAACTGGGAGTACGCCATCAGCCTCATCCTGCCAGTCGTTAAGGAAGTACCGACATTCCTTGATGGACGCATGGCTTTGCGTCGCGCTGAAGGTGAAATGGCCGGAAGCGGTAAAAAATTCAGCTTTGGCGGCGGACTCTTTAAAGGCAGCTCAAAGAAAGATCCATGGGAAGCCATCGCCGAACTCGAGGATGGCGTTTTCCAAAAAGATCCCTTCAGCGCCTCTGCCAATCAGCAGCTCTACGATCTAGCCATGAAGGCTCAGTTCCCAGACCTCGCCGCCTTTGCCCTTGAGACCATCCGCATGGCCCAGCCTGAGAACACCAAGCTCATGCACACCCTGGCCCAGCATTACATGGCCCATGAGCAGTCAGACAAAGCCAGCACCGTATATAATGCCATCCTCAAGGTGGACCCACGTGACATGCTCGCCGCAAAAGGTGAAAAAGACGCCGCTGCCCGCTCCTCCATCTCACGTCAGGGCTGGGGCGATGGCGACTTCCGCAAATCCATGAAGAACTCGGATGAGGCCAACGAGCTGGAACTCCTCCAGAAACAAGGCATGACCACCGAGCAAATGGAGCAGCTCCTCGCCCGCGTGATTGAAAAATACAATCAGGACCAAACCAACATCAACACGGTCAAGGCCATGGCTGAGATCTATGAGAAGCTCGGCCAGATCGAGACCTCTCTTACCTTTTTTGACTACGCCCTCACCCTGAACCCAGGAGACGTCTCACTGAAGCGTAAAACCGAAACCATGCGGGATCAGTATCAGGAAATGCAGATCCAGCACATGGAGAGCGACATCGAAGCCAACCCCGACGCTCCGGACATCGAAGAAAAACGTGCCCAAGTCGCCGAGATCCGCCGCCAGCGTGCCAGCGTCGTCATTGATGAGTGCAAAGTCCGTGTCGAGCGTAACCCGACGGACAAAACACTCCGTTATGAACTTGGGCAGGCTTTCTTCAGCGCAGGCATGTTCACCGAGGCCATCCCGGAACTCCAACAGGCCAAAGGCAACCCGCACATCCGCACCAAGGCCATGCTCATGCTGGGCCGTTGCTTTGAGCGCAAAAACATGAACGATCTCGCCAAGAGTGCTCTCATTGAGGCAAACAAGGAGCTCGCCATAATGGATGCGACGAAGAAAGAGCTGCTCTATGAACTAGCCCTCGTGCACGAGAAAATGGGCGAGCGCGAGCCCTACCTCGAAGCTCTCAAGGAAATTTACAACAACGACTACGGCTACAAAGACGTCGCCAAACGCGTCGAGTCTTCCTACACCTGATCCAGATCGGCTAAGGTGGACATTTTCTCAGAGAATGTCCACCAAGACCGTCAGAATCATCCCCAGGCTCAAGACAAGACGGACTACCAGTCCCAAG
Organism: Verrucomicrobiaceae bacterium; assembly: GCA_947463285.1. Lineage (GTDB taxonomy): Bacteria > Verrucomicrobiota > Verrucomicrobiia > Verrucomicrobiales > Verrucomicrobiaceae > Prosthecobacter. Next base: position 1,442 of record CANHTV010000063.1, read on the forward strand.
CCTGTACCTAAGAGAGTGCCCCATGTAGATTTCACTGCTGGGGCCATTCTTTTTTTGGCGAAGACCAGCTCAAAGCAGAGCCCTCCGAGCAAAGGTCCGACGATGAAACCCACTGGCGCAAAAAACAGGCCGATCACGCCGCCCAAGAAAACTCCAACGATACCCCAACGACTCGCCCCAAACCATCGCGCCCCCATCGCACCTGCCGCCATATCGACAATATAAGAGGCGACTAGAAGCAGAGACAGCAGCACGATGCCCTGCCAGCTCATGCCTGCATCAGGCCGCAAAAAAGTGTGCAGTGTGCCCGCGATGAAAATCAAAAAAGGACCCGGCAGTAAAGGCACAACCGAACCGATCAAGCCCACCAAAAGCAGACAACTCGTCAGCGTCCAAACACCTAGAATCGCAAACGGCACAGACTGATAGAGCTGCCAAAGCCAGTCCTGAAAATCAGAAATCCATTCCATGAGACGTTATCACTAAACGAATCCGCTGAAAAAGCCACCGAGCAAAAAGTGTTCTCGACAAAGCAGAAACACAGCCAAATTAGGGGTGTTTTTCGGCTTATTACCGCAAAATATGTGCCTAAATGAGGTTTTTGGATAGACAACCCGGTTTGAAATTGCTTTTATAAATTTTTAATTTCCTCCCCAGCTATTCTTTTCCAGCCACTTATGAACCTCCCAAAGGTCCTGCGTCCCTCATCGCTACGATTCTTCCTCCTCGCTGCCTCCCAAGGAGTCTTGGTTTCCTCTGCACTGGCTCAATATGGAGCAGCCCCTTCTCAGACCGGCATGTTTTTCGATGACCTGCGTATGCGTCAGGTTCAGGAACGTGCAGCCACACAGTCTGGCACGCGTGATGGTGATGTAACTTACGACTACGACAGCGGCGTTTATCGTGATGGCAGCAATGATAAAATGGGCCAGCGCAGCGCTGACTATGAATCCGCCCGTGAACTCTCACGACCCGCAGTCCGCAGCGGCAGTTCCGCCTATGCCGCACGCAGTGTAGGTGATTACACCAACTACTCCGGCCAATACACCTCGCCCACAGGCTTCTTCGCTCCAACCTATACATCGGACCCCTTCCTCAACGGTCGCCGTAATCTCAAGCTTGGTCCCATCAATGTAGGCTTCGGTTTCTTCCAGGGCCTAGAATACAATGATAACGTCAATCGCTCCGGCACAGATCCACAGAGCGATGTGATCAGCACCACGCTGCTCAACATTGACGCCAACTACCAGATAACACAAAACAACCGCCTTTCCCTTAGCACAGCCATTGGCTTTGACCGTTACTGGGAAAATCCAGAAAATGCGTCCTATGGTGGTACCAATGGATTAGTCCTCAATGTCCTTCCAGGCAGCACAGTTGCATTCGACATCAAAGCAGGTCCGGTTTTCTTCACCGTTTACAACCGTTTCTCGGTTCGCCCTGCGGCCCGCAACGATTTTGCTCTGTCACAGAATCAAATGTTTGGCGTGTTCCAGAATGACACGGGCATCGCGGCTAACTGGCGCATTAACTCTGACTGGGCGCTTGCAGTCAATTACATGCATTCTTTCACAGATTCTCTATCCGAAGCCAACCAAGGAATACAGGGTGGATTTGATGAATTCAATCGTGTGACCGACTCCCTGCAAGCTTCCCTTACCTACAGTCCAAGCAGCACTTGGGTTCTCGGTTTCGAAGGTGGTATTACAGCGGTTGATTACGAAACCGATTTTAATGCCGACGGTGTTTTGAATAATATCGGTGCCTTCTTTGTGTTGCCTATTGGCAAAACAACTTATCTGAGAGCATCCGCTGGCTATCAGGGATTCAAATTTGATAACTTCCCTGAAGCGTTGGAGATATACCCAGATCCTCTTGTCAGGTCCGGTGGCAGTCCCAACCTATCTCCCAACCAGATCGTTGAAAACACAAACGATAACAGCGATCTGAGTGACTTTTACTACTCAATCACACTTAGTAACCGCCTCAATTCGCGGATCAGTCAGTCACTCTCTTTGGGTCACGAATCGTCTCTTAACTTAACATCTAATTATATTACTGCCGATTTCATCAACTACGGCGTCTCTATGGTGGCTTGGAAGGGCAGTCGTGTCAATTTGAGTGCTTATTATGAAGATGCTGAAGCCTCGGGGGGATTTTTCGCTCAAGATGTTAAGCAATACGGCTTGGACTTCTATATCTCCCACCGTCTAAGTTCACGTTTGCAACTTGGTACAGGTTATCATTACGGCAAAACCACTTCTATCTCAAGATCGAGTTCAATTACACCTATTGCACAGAGAAATATAGAAGGTGAGTTTGTTCAGCAGGCCTTCAATGTGGATCTGACCTACGTTCTGTCACCAAAGGCGACACTGAATTTTGGCTACCGGTATTACACCACAGACGTGAAGGAGGACAATGATTTGGACTTCGACCAGAATCGCCTGATCATTGGTGTAAACTACAACTTCTAATCTGTCGCAGGAAAAACAGCTCCCCTGCCTGACTCAAAGTTTTGGCACTCTGCGGATGCAACTCCCCCACTTTTCCCATGATGCGCTCATCCATCGTTACAGTCGCTTCGCTAGTGCTCAGCTCTCTCAGCTTGATCCACGCTCAAGATCCTGGTGTTCGTGAATACGAGGATCGTCGCCAGCCAGCAGCCAGCAGTAGTGGCGGTGTTTCTGGCCCCATCGTTAAATCAGCGGCAGTGATCAATAACATGGAAGTGCTGGACGATAGCCAGCCCATCGAGTCTGGAGATCTGATCAGTATCCGCATCGTCGAAGATCGGCGCGAACCTTTGCAACTCCGTGTCGGTGCCACTGGTGAAGTGAATGCCCCGCACATTGGTTTGGTGAAAGCTGCTGGGCGCACATGTAAGGCTCTTGCCTTTGAGGTGAAGCGTCGCTTGGAGCTGAATTACTACAACTCCGCCACCGTGGTCGTCGCGATCGACCTCAAACGCCAGGACGACCCGAACGCTCGTGTTCGCACCGCCGGCTACGACATCGACTTCTTCACGGTGTATGGCCAAGTCATCCGTCAGGGTAAGTATGAGCTTCCAGCGGACGAAGACATTACCATCAGTCAGGCGATCCTGCGTGCCGGTGGTTTTGCCCAGTTTGCTTATCCTCAGAAAGTCAAACTGGTGAGGAAAACCCCACAGGGAAACAAGACCGTCATGATCGACCTGGATCAGATCATGCGTCGGGGTAACCTCGAATACGACGTCTATATTCGTGCCAGTGATGTGATCATCGTGGACGAAAAGAAGGTTAATTTCTAAATGCCACCCAGGCTCCAGCCGTTTCGGAATGCCCTCAACACCTGTGTTGAGGGCTTTTCTACACCTTGGGGCAACCTAATTTTCAATGGAGAAAGCTTTCTCCGATGATACTAAACCATGGCTGAAATCAGGCTCCTGTGATTTCAGCCTCAGCTCAACGCTTCTTCTAATCTTTAGCTAGCCATGGAAAACAATCTCATCCTTCCGCCACAATCGGGAGGTTCCTCCACCACCCTGAGCCGCATTCACGAGACGTCGGCCAAATTTCAGCGGTACAAGATCCTGCTGCGTCGCAGGTGGTGGTTACTTTTGCTCACGGCCTGCATCGGTGTTTCCATCCAGGCACTGCGTATCACGGGCAAACCTGACACCTACCAGAGCCTCGCCAAACTCGTCGCTGGTGGTCGCATCGTGGCCAATGAAGGCAATGTCGGCTGGCAGGAACAGCTCACTGACTTCTATGGCACGATCATCGAGACGCTGGAAAGTGCGGAGATGAAAAAGCGTGCCCTGGTCCGTGTACGCGCCCTTTATCCCGACCTCAAGGACACCAATGTGGACATCCGTGTGGCGCAGACCAAAGGCTCTGCCATTTTTAACGTGTTCGCCATCGGCTCCGAGCCAAAGTTTACCAAGATCTTCCTGGATGCGATGCTGGATGAATTTGTCGCTTTCCGTCAGCAGATCCGCGAGCAGGGCCTGGAACGTGCCTTGAACACCTTCACCGAAACAGTCGTGAAGAAGAGCAAGGAACTGCAAGAGCGCACCGAAAAGCTCGAAGCCTTCCGCAAAGCCAACGACGTGGTCGTGCTCACCGATGGACGCAACGAAGCCGCCGCTTTCCTACTCAACCTCAAAGCCAAGCGTGAAAATCTAGTCAGTGAGCTCAAGGACATCCAGAATGCGCTTTTGGATGTCAATGCCGCCATGATCGACCGCGAGCGTGGCATCGCCTCAGACAGCAAAGTTGGCACAGCGGCTCCAGGCAAGCCCAGCGATGGCCAATCCCTTCCTCAATCCGGAATGGAAGGTGCTGGTGCCACCCTGGGCATGACCACGGCTGAGCGAGATTATCTGGAAACGAAAAAAGAGATCATGCAGTTTGAAAACGAGCGTCGCCAGCTTCTCAAAAACTTCAAACCTGGTCATCCTGATGTCGTCATCATTGAGGAAAAACTAGAGTCGGCCAAGCTGCTCCTCGACAACTACGCGGACAACATTCTCAAGGAAATGCGCAGCCGCGAATCCACTCTTGGCCGCCAGCTGAGGGGCCTAGAAGAACAGATCACCGAGAAACAAAAAGAAGCTCTCGCCCTGGGCTCCAAATTGGCCGAGCACGAAAGGCTGGAAGAAGACTTCAAGGCCACCAAGCTGGCTCATGATCAGATGTTTGAGCGCGTGCAAAAGTTTCAGGACTTTCAAAACGTGCAAACCGACTACGTGGCCATCCAAGAACACGCCTCTCCAGCCTACAAAGACATCCAGGACTGGATCAAACCCCTGTTTTTCGGCCTGACCGGCGGCTTGTTCTTTGGCATGTTTGTCCTCGTTCTTTTTGACCGCTTGGATGACCGCATGAACTCCTACAGCGAGTTCCTCAGCCTCTTCCCCTCCGAGTCCGTGCTCGGCCAGATCCCCGAGCAGCGTCAGCGTGGTGATGTGGCTCTGCTGCGCCCTAACGACGACCGCCATCTCTACGCGGAAGCTTTTCGCAATGTGCGTTCTTCGATTCTGTTCAAGAACTGGCAGGGTAAGCCGCCGAAGACCATCCTAGTCACCAGCGCCGTGCCGAACGAGGGTAAAACAACCCTCACCTCCAACCTCGCTGTCACCATGGCGACATCGGGCGCGCGAGTCTTGCTGGCGGATTGCGACCTTCGTCGTGGTGGCGTCAGTGAGCTATTCAAGCTACCGGGGTCCCCCGGTCTGAGCGATGTGCTTCGTGGTAAGTTGCACTGGCGTGATGCCGTCCAGGAAACGGGTGTTCGTGGTCTCGATCTCCTCGCTCGTGGTGAGGTCTTTGATCAAACCTCCGAAATGCTGCTTTCCAAAACGGCTGACGAGATGCTGAAGGAAATGTCTGATGAATACGACTATGTCATCTTCGACAGCGCTCCGGTGCTGGTGGCCGATGACACAGCCAGCTTCGCGCCGAAGCTCGATACGGTCATCTTTGTCGTTCGTCTTTCCTCCACCATGGCCCGCCTCTCAGGCAAGGCTCTCGATCTCCTCTATGATCGTCAGGTTAATGTCGGTGGCGTCATTCTCAACCGCTCCACGACCAATCTGAAAGAATACACCTACTACAATTACGCCAGCTACTATTACGCACCGGTGAAAAAGCCTGAGGAAGCCAAGGCTTAATCAGCCTCGCTCGCAGCAGCTTACTAAAAATGTAAATGCGTCCTGTGTCAGCAGGACACATTTAGTTTTGACAACATTATTCAGCACGAATGGTGAATCCATATCGCCGGAGTGTTGGAAATGCAGCACTCTCTTTTCCGAAGTCGAGAAATCACAAAAGCTGGTGATACTCGGTATGTATCATTCAACCCAACGATGAAAGTCATCTTTTACCAAGGCTTCGGCCTCAAGACGATCATCGCAACCCCGGCACGGCAAGGCCACTGGGGACACTTGCGGGCAGGTTTTGATCGTAGCTGTCTGTGCTGAGCGACTCCAGGAATGCGCGGAGAGGAGCGTGGTCCTCGGGTAGGAGGTTCATCAGGCGGAACAGGGGATCGAGCGGTGGCAGGGTGGACTGATCTCCGCCCTCCAGTGTCTCGGCGGCTTGATCCATGAGGCGATCATAAAAAAGCAGCACCTCGTCCAGCGTGTGCATTTCTCCATGATGCATGTAGGGCGCAGTATGACGTAACTGGCGCAGGCTCGGGGTGCGGAAGGCTTCGCGGCGGCTTTCTGCGTCATTCAGGCCGATGGCATGAAGCTTGTAATCCGAAAGCATGGGGCCGTTATGACAAAATGAACAGCCGGCGCGGTGAAAAACCTCCAGCCCCTGCTTTTGCGCCGTAGTCAGTGCATTGGTGTCGCCGCGCATGAAGCGATCAAAGGCTGTGTCTGTCGTGATGAGGCTGCGCTCATAGGCCGCGATGGCTCGTGTCACGGAGGTGATGTCGATCTCCATCCCGAAGGCATCTTTAAATAGCTGTCGATAGCCGGGAATCTGCCGCAGTCGCTGGAGCATGGCGGGCACGGCTTCCGGCTCCGTGCAAGTATCGCCGCGCATCTCTTCACGATTGCTGATCGGGTGTAGGACCTGGGCTTCCAGGCCTCGCTCCCGATTGTCCCAAAACATGGGCGATTGACGGGGATCGAAGGATTGGCCTAGTTGGATACCGTTGAAAGCGACATTCAGGATCGTCGGCGAATTTCGGCGGATAGGTGCGATGTAGGCAGATTCGCTGAGGCGACGTTCCGGGCCGAGGCCCTGTGCATAAACACCCAGCGGCGTGACTCGCCCGTCCGCCCATCCATGCTGTGGATGGTGGCAGGTGGCACAGGCCACCGAGCGGGTGGCTGAGAGGATGGGATCAAAGAAAAGCAGCCTTCCGAGGCTCACTATTTTAGCATCATCCGTTATTCCCTGCGGCTGCGGAGCCTTTAGCGGCAATGCCGCCAGCCGAGTTTCTAGCGGTGGTTCGACGGCAACCAGGATCAGGCCTGATGTCAGGAAAAACCAGAGACTGAGGTGGTTCATGCAGCGTTTGAGGAGAGGGCGTTGGGGCGAGTTACAATCTTGAGCTGGTTTTTGCATTGCATTTGTGGCTCAAATCTTAAATACAGCGGGATGCTTTTTGAGCCCTACATGATTTGGTTTATCGTTGGTTTGGTTCTGATCCTTTCCGAGTTCGCCCTGCCGGGCATTATTCTCATCTTCATCGGTCTCGGGGCATGGCTGGCAGCCTTCACGGCCTGGATGGAGTGGACGCCGACACTGGCCTCCCAGATGACGGTCTTTACCGTCGGTTCATTGATACTTCTCCTGGGACTGCGCCGTTTTTTCACGGAGTGGTTCATGGGACTCTCCAAAAATGGCGATGCCCGTGACGCTGAGGAGGAGTTCGCAGGCAAGGAGGTCAAAGTGGTCAGCACCATCGCCGGTGGTAGGAATGGCAAGGTGGAGTTTAAGGGTGCGAGCTGGAACGCCCGCTCGGATGACTCTCTGCAAGCCGGCTGCATCGCCATCATTATTTCCCGCGAAGGTCTCACTCTCACTGTCAGGCCACGGTAATTTTTGTTAGTCAACTCAACACTCCAAACTCCCTATGATCATCGAATTCAGCACCATCGTCGCCATCGGCTTCGCCATCATTTTCATCACGGCCATCCTTAAAGGTGCGCGTGTGGTGCCTCAACGCAGCGCCTTTGTCATTGAGCGCCTAGGCAAATACTCTCGCACTCTGGATGCAGGCTTTCATGTGCTCATCCCTTTCCTGGACAGTATCGTGGCTCGTCATTCCCTGAAGGAGCAGGTCATCGACGTGCCTTCCCAGATGTGCATCACCCGGGATAACATCGCCATCGAGATCGATGGCGTGCTTTTCATCCAGGTGCTGGATCCGATGCGTGCCACGTATGGCGTCACCAACTACTTTGCAGCCGTTTCCCAGCTTGCCCAGACCACCCTGCGCTCCGAAATCGGCAAGATGGATCTGGACCGCACCTTTGAAGAACGCGACAGCATCAATGCCAACATCGTGGATGCTCTGGACAAAGCCTGTGAACCCTGGGGCGTGAAGGTGATGCGCTATGAGATCAGCAACATCAACCCACCACAGTCCGTGAAGGACGCACTGGAAAAACAAATGCGAGCCGAGCGAGAGCGCCGCGCCCAGGTGGCCATGTCTGAAGGCGACCGTGAAGCCCGCATCAACGTCGCTGAAGGCCACAAGCAGGAAGCCATCAAACAGTCTGAAGCCATCAAAATCCGCCAGATCAACGAAGCTGAAGGTAAGGCCCGTGAGATCGAGCTTCTCGCTCAAGCCACCGCCCAGGGGATCGCCCTCATCGCTCAGGCCATCAACATGCCTGGTGGTCGTGATGCCGTGAATCTGCGGGTCGCCGAACAGTATGTGGGCGAATTTGGCAAGCTGGCCAAAACATCTACCACCATGATCATTCCCTCCAACATGAGCGACATCGGCGGCATGGTCGCCAGCCTCGGCAATCTGCTGGAGCGTGGCAAATCCGGTGCCGCACCTCATGCCTGATTTCAGGAGCCGCCGGGGGCGCTATCTTTCTTGACGCCCCCCGGCGCATCCCCATGATGGCGGCGCATGTTTACCCGCACCTTTTCAGCTTTTCTGCTCCTGCTGGCCTCAGCAACCCTGGCGGTGGATGATTACCAACTCGGACCGCTATCTCAGGTCAAAGATGGCGTCCCACAGGGCAAGGTCATTTCCATGCCTGCCTATGAATCCAAGATTTACGCAGGCACCAAGCGCGATTGGTGGATCTATGTGCCGGCCCAATATCAGGTAGATAAACCGGCCAATCTGATGGTTTTTCAGGATGGTCATGACTACGTCGGTGTGAAGGGGGCCTGGCGTGTGCCCGTGGTTTTTGACAACCTCATCGCCAGTGGTGACATGGCACCCACCATCGCCATTTTCATCAATCCCGGTCACAGTGGTGAGTCCGAGCCCGCCAGCGCCTGGAAGAACAACAATCGGGGTAAGGAATACAATACCCTCGGTGATACCTACGCCCGCTTTCTCCTCGAAGAAATCATCCCGCAGGTGCAGAAAGATTACCGCCTGACGGATGATCCCGAGGGCTGGGCTATTGGTGGAGCCAGCAGTGGTGCGATCTGCGCTTTCACTGTTGCCTGGGAGCGGCCGGATCGCTTTCGCAAGGTCTTCTCCACCATCGGCAGCTATGTCGATCTCGCGGGTGGACACGTTTATCCATCCCTCATCCGCCTCACGGAGAGCAAACCTCTGCGCGTCTATCTTCAGGATGGTAGCAGTGATCTCGACAATCCCTACGGCAACTGGCCGCTGGCGAACCAGCAGATGGACCGGGCGCTGGCCTTCATGAAATACGACCATACCTTTGTCTTCGGAGACGGTGCACATAACAGCAAGCATGGCGCGAGTGTTTTCCCACAGGCCATGAAGTGGCTCTGGCGTCCGTGATCTCGACGACTGCGATCTCCGTTCCCCATGGTTTCCATCTCCATCCAGCACCTTACGAAGCGCTTTGGCACCCAGGCCGTGCTGGATGACGTCAGCCTCGACGTCGAGGCGGGCGAGCTGTTTTTCCTCCTCGGTCCCAGCGGCTGCGGCAAGACCACCCTGCTGCGCCACATCGCAGGTTTTTACCAGCCGGATTCAGGTAAGCTTTTTTTGGGTGAGGACGATGTCACCCGCTTGCCGGCGCACAAACGCGGCACTGGCATGATGTTTCAAAGCTATGCCCTTTGGCCGCATTTGAATGTCGCTCAAAATGTCGCCTTTGGTCTGGAGGAACGCGGACGTCCACAGGCTGAGATCGAGCGGCGCGTCGCCCAGGCGCTGGAGTTGGTCAAGCTGGACGGGCTCGGCCCGCGTCGCATTTCGCAGCTGTCCGGTGGCCAGCAGCAGCGCGTAGCCCTTGCTCGGGCCCTGATCGTGCGGCCGCGTTGCCTACTGCTGGACGAGCCCTTGTCAAACCTCGACGCCAAGCTGCGTCATGAAATGCGCTCTGAGATCCGCCGCATTTGCAAGGAGTTTGGCCTCACTGGCATCTACGTCACTCACGATCGGGATGAGGCCCTCAGCATGGCAGACCGCATGGCTGTCATGGAGAGCGGCAGGCTCGTTCAGGTCGGCACTCCGCAGCAGATTTATCGAAACCCGGCCAACGGCATGGTGGCAGAGTTCATCGGTGAGACCAACCTCATCCCTGCCATCGTGCAGAACGCGACTAAAGAGCCGGGCGTCTATGAGGTGAGCACCAGTTTTGGTGCGCTGTATGCCCGTGCCAATCGCTCCGACTGGCAGCCTAATCGTGGCGACAAGGTGCATCTTTCCATCCGTCCTGAGGCCCTGGGTTTCGAGGCGCATAAGGATTCTCTCAATCAAATGCCCGGTCACATCGTCGATGTCATCTACCTCGGAGCGACAGCCCAATATGAGATCCAGCTGCTGAATGGACCGCTGGTGAAAGCCTGTGAGATCAATCCAACCCTCATACGACATGCATCCGATGAAAGAGTAGCGCTCGCTGCCTGGCCGCAGGATGTGGTGATGCTTCCATCTGCATAAAAAATCCCGCACCGACCTTTAAGTTCAGTGCGGGATGTGAAACGAGGTGGCTTTGAGTTACTTCTTCGCCTTCGTTGCGGTCTTCTTCTTGGCCGAGCTCTTAGGTTTGGCTGGGGCTTCAGGCTTGGTCGCTTCAGGGAAACCTGCCTTGGCATGGGCGACGATGTCAGCAAAGACACCTTCTCCGATGCCGTCGATCTTCATCAGGTCCACCGGTTCCTTCAGTGGGCGTGCTTTTTTCACGGCAACCGCCCGAGTCTCACCAATGCCGGGGAGCGATTGAAGGGACTTGTCATCGCCCTTGTTGATGATTTCCAAAAGCTTGGTCTCCTGAGAAGGCGTCAGCGTTTTGGCCAGTGCCTGAGCCTTCGCTGAGGCGTCATTTGGCGCTGATGCTGTCGCCTTTTTCTTCGCTGCCTCCGTCACCGTAGCTTTGGAGGGAGCTTTCTTTTTGGCCGGCACATCGGCGCAGAAGGCGGGTGAAACAACACAGAGACCAAGTAGTGTGAGGATCAGTTTCATAGATGATGTGTTCTTAATGAACGACTTCAGGGTAAAAGATGAAGCCTCTCGCTGACCAGCCTAAAATGCGCGGCAGTGAATTTTTTTCACAAGAGCACCTCTGAATAGGGGTTGGATTTTTGCAAGCGGCTCCGAGGTCCGAAAGATCAGCGTTTTGGGCCACTTTCTCCGCGTGAGCCAGCGGGCAGGGTTCGCTTTGGCGGGCTTTTGAGTGGTGTTATCGGCTCGTTTTTGCGTCCTTCAGCATCC
>CANHTV010000064.1 GCA_947463285.1 Verrucomicrobiaceae bacterium
CGTGAGGAACATTTCATCCGCATCCGTGATGCCATCGCCGTCAGTGTCGGGATTGTAAAGACTACTACCCGCCGCCACTTCCTCCGAATCCATGAGGTAATCACCATCCGAATCCGTCGTGGTCGGCTCATAGGCCGGCGCCGTGGAATCCGTCGTTGAAGTATCCGTCATGTCATCCGTGGGCGGTGACGTGCCATCATCGTAACCCGTGTCGTAAAGGCCATCGCCATCCGAATCGACATCAATCCAAACCGCCTGAGAAGGCTGAGGGCAAGGCAGCAGAATGATCTGAGCCAAAAGCAGCCCATGCAGCCACCCAGCACGACGGGAAAAACGACGGAAAATGGACAGTGTCGGTGAGCCTATGTCTGGCGATGATGGCGGGGACGTGGGACCAGAGGGCGGAGCGGCGTTCATGGCAATCATTGATCAATGAATTCCAGCAGATTTGGCGAGGCGACGTCGAGATTTATTTTCGAATAAATCTTCATAAGTCATTGATGCTTAATAACATAATTTAAGTGACGCTAGGCGCGTGAATGTGGCCAGCCAGCTTGGGTGTTGATTGCCCATCCCCACATGAAAAGTGGCATTTTCTGGCGGAATCGCGCCCAACTACCGGGGTATTTTCCTTTTTCCCTAGGGTCAATCTGACGAGAAATCAGCCTCTGATGACCCGGCACCGATCTGTGTGGACGGGTAAAAGTTTTTTGAAGGAACCCCGAGGGACCTTTTTCGGACCTCGCCACGGAACCAACCACCCGCTCGCTGCTGAATATGACCACAGGAATTATCCGCCTCGGCCAGGGGTGGCGGCTCGATGAGGGCCACCCCTTCGACATGCCGCCGCAGATCCCTGAACAGCGGTTTTGATCCCGCCACCTTCAAGCCTGCGCTGAAGCTGAGCATCGTCGATGGTCAAGTGCGCGTGAATTTCACCAAGGGCGAGTGCGTTTACTGCCGAGAGCGTGGCACTCTGGGCAGGACAAAGCTGGGCATCGACACCAACTCGCCCTACTTTGACACCAAACCGCTGGCGAATCCCACCGTGCCGGAGGTCCGCGAATACATAAGCCCGTGGCGTCATCGAAGATGCCGAGATCGGGATCGAGAGCGATACCGTCTTCATCGCCCTCGCAGGCTGAGCCGGATGATGAACGAGGAGACGGGGAAGGCCCGGTCTCCTCTTTTTTACCGCAACAGGAGAGCAACTGAACTCAAGTCGGCTAGATTATGGGACGGAGAGAACCTCACGGCGAGCGCCCAGCCCTGAGGTAAAATAGTGGCGGGTAAAATGATTCATCCAATCATTCTACCTGTCATCATTTTACCAGTTCTGGGGTTCTCTGGCTGGTGAAGTTATTCGGGAGATGAATTTCTGAGGTTTTGCTCTGCGGCTTTCCAATCTCTTACGGTGTTTACATCCGATATGCCGCAGTCACGGTGGCTGGTTGATGAATCGTTCTTGCCAGCTCTGTCCTGCAAGATGTGAAGTATCCAGGCTATGATGATTTGCTTTTACCGCGTTCCTTCTTTTCCTCACTTGTCATGAAGCCTCATCACGTCCTCTTCAGCCTCGCCTGCTTTTCCTTCCTTCACGCGGCAAACTGGCCTGAGTGGCGCGGGCCGGATGGCCAGGGACAGAGTCAGGCCACCCGTCTGCCAGAGACCTGGAGCGAGACCAGCGGCGTGGCTTGGAAAGCGGAGATCCCTGGGCGAGGTCACTCCACACCTCTGGCTTGGGGAGATCATCTGTGGCTCACGACCGCGCTGGAAAAGACGGCCACGCCAGACCAAGTCAAAGCCCGGCTCGCCAGCAACACCGGAGACCAGCCTTTGACCGTACTGGACTCCGTCAGCCTGCATGTCGTCTGTGTGGATAAGGCCTCGGGCAAGCTGCTGCATGACATCGAAGTGCTGAATGTGAAGGAGCCGCAGTGGGCCCATCAGTTGAATAGTTACGCCTCCCCCAGCCCGCTCATCGAGGATGGCCTGCTCTATGCGCACTTCGGCAGCTTTGGCACCATCTGCCTGGATCTCAGCACGCAGCAGCTTCGTTGGAAAAATGAAGAACTGCACATCATGCACGAAAATGGCCCCGGCTCCACCGCCGTGCTGTGGCAGGACAAACTCATCGCCCACTTTGATGGCAGCGATCAGCAGTTCATCGCCGCCTTTGACAAAGCCACGGGCAAGGTCGCCTGGAAAACCGTCCGCAGTGGCGAGATGGACCCGCGCCCGCAGCAGCGCAAAGCCTACGGCACACCACTCATTGTTAGCATGAACGATCAGCCAGTCGTTGTCAGCCCGGCTGCCAACTGGATTTATGGTTATGAACCCGCGACAGGAAAGGAGCTTTGGAAGATCCCTTATGGCGAACTGGGCTTCTCGATGTCCGTGCGGCCCGTGGCGGATGCGGAGCGCGTTTACTTCAGCACGAGCTTTGGCAAGTCCCAGGTCATCGCCTTAAACTACAAAGGCCTGAAGACACCTGAGATCGCCTGGCGGAACAACAAAAACGCCCCGAAAATGTGCTCTCCTGCCCTGGCGAACGGGCTGCTCTTTTACATTGACGATGGTGGTATCGTCAGCTGCATCGACCCCGCCACCGGAGAGGCCCACTATCGCGAGCGCATCGGTGGCAAGTACAGCGCTTCGCCCATCGTCGTGGAAAACAAAATCTACTTTGCCAGCCGGGAAGGCATCGTCACCGTCATCGCTGCTCAGAAAGAGTTTAAAATCCTCGCTCAAAACCCAGTCGAAGGCAGCCTCATGGCCAGCCCGGTGGCGATTGATCAGCAACTATATCTGCGCACGGAAAAGGCGCTTTACCGCATCAGCCAGTAACGACGGTTGCATCTCCCGGCAGGCCACGGCAGAGTAAGGATTCAATCCGCTTTAAAAGACATGGTTACCAAACTGCTGCACACCCGCTACCGCGTGAACGATCTCGATAAGACCGTCAGCTTCTACAAAGAAGTGCTCGGCCTCGAAGAAGTGAAGCGCCACAAATCGCCGCGTGGATCAGAGCTGGTCTTCTTTCGCACGCCGAACAGTGACGAGCTCATCGAGATCTGCGCCTTCCCTGCCAGCGGCCCCGTCCAGCTCGGGCCTGATGTCACCCATCTCGCCTTCGAGGTGGATGATCTGGAAAAATTCGCCCTCCATGCCGCTGCCCACGGCTACCCGCTCTCAGACGGCCCCACGGAAAGCTCCAGCGGCAGCACCTTTGCCTTCATCGACGCACCGGAAGGCTATGAGATCGAGCTCATTCAGTATCGCAAATAAGTCAGAGACAAGAGATTCAGCACGTTGGAGTTATAACACACACACATCATGGACTTTGACTGGCTCGGCGTTTCCTTTGATCTCAGCAAACTTCCTCCCAAGGACATTGAGGAGTCGTTTGAAGATCCCTTCTCCCTCAAACTGCTGCCAGATGACAACGGCGAAGCTTCCAAAGTGAGGTTTTACAATCTCGGCAAGTCCCTCGGTGGACGCGCGGTTTTCTCCGTCTTCTGGACGGATGGCAAACGCTACCGTGTCATCTTCGCCCGCGACATGACCGGCGCGGAGTATGATTTTTTTGAGCGTAAAAAGGCAGAGGATGCCTAACCCCGACCCCCTATGGAACCACGACGCAAAGGCGATACCACGACGACTACCAGGCCGATGATCTTGGAGAATGACCTGGCGCTGGTGCGTGCCTGGAAGGACGTGCCCTCATTTGAAACCGCCGAGGCCGAAGGCCGCTACTGGGCCACCCATCAGGTCGATGCCCGGCTCATGCAGATGTCCATCCACCGGAATGACGTCCGCGAGTCCACCACCATCACCCTGCGCTTTGATCCCCGGATGCTCAGCCGCATCAAGCGCATCGCCCGCCGCCGCTACCTGAACTACCAAAGCATGATCAAGCAATGGCTCAGCGAGCGCATGGAGGAGGAAATGAAGGAATAAAATGAGCAGAGGAGCTTCTCGTTTCACTGCTCTCAGTTCACGGTTGCTGCCCATCAGCACACTCTGGTGGTTCGCCGTTATCATCTGGGCCGTCGTACTCTGGAATCTCTCCGCCAGCCCCAGTCTGCAAAGCGGCCCCAGTTTTCCACTGAATGATAAATTCCTCCACTGCGGCTACTTCGGCGGCGGAGCCGTCTGCTTTCTGCTCGCCCTTTTTGGGAAAACCACTCCCCTGCCCGGCTGGCGCACGCTTGCCCTGCGTAGTCTGCCCTTCACCGCCATCATCGGCGCACTGGATGAGTTTCACCAGACCTTCACCCCCGGCCGCAGCGGCAATGATCCCTGGGACTGGCTGGCGGACGTGACTGGCGGTGGCCTTGCCGCTTGGTTCGTGATGAAGCTGCTGCTCAGGCTCCGCCGAACTGATCCCACAGCAGCTTGATCACCATCGCAAACACGACGGTGATAAAGATGACGCGGATGAAAGGTGCCCCGTGTTTGATCGCCATGCCTGCGCCCAGCCTGCCACCGATTAGCTGACCCGCGATCATCGCTGCGGCGAAGGGGTAATGCACACGGTCTGTCGCCACAAAGATCAACAGCGAGGCCACATTGCTCGTTAGATTCACCACCTTGGTAAATGCCGTGGCCCGAGTCAGCTCCAGCCCGAGTAGCGACACACAGGCCATCGCCCAAAAGGCACCCGTTCCGGGCCCAAAGAAGCCATCGTAGAAACCCAGCACGCCACCTGCAAGGCAGGCAAACACGGCGAGGCTAAGCCGCGCCTTCGCGGTCGCCTTTCCCAGACTCGGACTCAGCAGCCCATAGACCGCGATGCCCAGCAGCATCCAGGGCACGATCTTTTTCAGCACCTCATTGCTCACCTGCGTCACCGTCCCAGTGCCGAGACAGGCAAAGACGAAGGTCATCAACACCGTCAGCCGCACCTGCGTCCATGAGACGAGCCCCGCCATTGCATACCTGCGCACCGCCATCAACGTGCCCCATGTGGACTGCATCTTATTCGTGCCCAGAGCCATCTGCGGCGGCAGCCCCGCCCACAGCAGCGCCGGCAGCGAGATCAACCCACCCCCACCTGCGACGGCGTCAAGGAAGCCCGCACTCAGGCCGGCGGCAAAAAGAAGAAAGACAACATCCCAGCTCATGACAAATCCACCCCAGCTACCGCCACAGACACCCCCTGTCCAGCGCCCGATCACCTCTGGGCAGCCCACAGGCTCATCCACCTCTAGCTCGCGCTTCTCACACCATCGTGGCAATGAAGTGCTCCGTTCGCAGTGCTCAGACGAAATCACGAGGTGAAATTCTATACCACGCGTCATCACCTTTTGTGAAAGCTACGGATTGTTTCCCACCGATACAGGTAGGCCCGCAGATGGTTTTTTGCAGAAATCTGGGGGCCTCCTTGAATCTGCGGGAAATCACAAGTCATGATGATTCGCTGCATACAACTACCCATCGCTCCACGACTCCATGATTCCGTGTATGCGAAATTACAAAACATGGTCACGCGCTTTATATGTTTATCCAAGCAGCTCACAGCATCTTCCTGAACAATGCCTGTAACTCGCACCTTCAGACCGCACTTGCCATCTGCACGGGCTCGGCGAATCATCCGCGCCTCATGATACCTGCCACCACCAGCACGGATGAAGACGCAGTCCGCCCGACACAGGTCGAAGTGGATCTGAGTGTGCTGGCGCAGAATTATGACGCCATTCGGGCACACGTCGGATCGGCGGAGGTCATGCCGGTGGTGAAGGCGAATGCGTATGGACACGGCATCGTCGAGTGTGCGCAGCATCTGGTGAAATGTGGAGCGACCTGTTTTGGTGTCGCCTTACTGGAGGAAGCCGTCGTTTTGCGCCGGGCAGGCATCACGCAGCCCATCCTCGTCTTTGGGGGCGTGGTCACACGGCAGATCCCGCAGTTCATAGCGCATGATTTGATGATGGCGGCGTCCTCCATCGACAAGATACGCCAGATCGACGAAGCCGCCGCCGCCGCGAAAAAGAAAGCTCGCGTGCATCTGAAGATCGACACCGGCATGGAGCGCATCGGCGTGCACTGGTACAGCGCAGAGAAGATGCTGGAGGCCAGCCTCACCTTTCAGAACATCGAGATTGCCGGGATTTACTCCCACTTCGCCAATTCGGACGCGGAGGACCTATCCAGCGCAAAGGAGCAGCTCGCGAGATTCCTCGACGTGCTCGAATTTTATCCCAAACGCGGCCTTAAAACACCGCAGCGACACATCGCAAACTCTGGCGGCATTTTGCAACTCCCGGAGAGCCACCTCGACCTCGTGCGGCCCGGAATCATGGTTTACGGCGTGTATCCCTCACGTGAAGTCCGTCAAAGTGTGGCCGTGAAACCGGTGCTGAGCTGGAAGTCTGAGGTTGTGTACTTCAAAGTCGTGCAGCCCGGCAACGCCGTGAGCTACGGCGGCACCTGGAAGGCGGATCATCCTGTGCGCGTCGTTACCGTGCCCGTCGGCTACGGCGACGGCTTTTTTCGCGCCTTGTCGAGTCGCGGCCAGGTCATCATTCGTGGCCTGCGGCATCCTATTGTCGGCCGTGTGTGCATGGACCAGTTCATGGTGAACCTCGAATGGGGCACCGCCTACAATGGCGACGTCGTTACGCTTATTGGTGACGGCATCACGGCTGAAGATGTGGCTGATTGGGCAGGCACCATCCCGTATGAAGTGCTCACGAACATTAATACCCGCGTGCCGCGCCGGTATCGTGGGAGCTGATCTGGCTGTGGGGTAAATCTAGAGCAGCTTTCCTCTCCGTATGGATGCCTTGCCCTGAAGCTGGGGACTCGGCTCATTCCTGCGATACTTGCTGATGATGGCAATATCCATCGATCCTGCGGTTGTATGGTGCGGGCTGTGCTCCATCATAGGGGGATCACATGCCTCTTTCTGAAGAAACTCTCTCACGTCTGGGAACTGAAGTTCCATTGCCAAAAATTGACCGCGCCCTGAAGGAACTTTGGGCCAGTGATGAGGCCAAAACGCGGGCTTCATTGATCAACTTTGCGATCTACTCTGAAGCGCCTGAGTCTCTGGTCAAAAACCTCGACCTGCTGGGTAAAATTACCTCGGATCATTCCTGCCGGGCGCTATTGATCACCTGCCTGCCCGATCAGCAGCCCCAAAGTGCCCGAGCTTGGATCAACGCCCTCTGCCGCCCGTATCAAGGCAAGCAGGTTGTATGCAGTGAGCAGATCAGCTTCCTGCTGGAAGGCGGAGATGCAGCCCAGGTGCAAAATGTCGTGTTTGGCCATGTGGATTCCGATCTGCCGCTTATCATCTGGTGGCAGGGAGCCCTGACGCTGAATTTTGAAGAGCGTCTCTACTCCCGCATTCACACGCTCATCCTGGACAGCAGCGCCTGGGTGGAGCCTCAGAAAGAGCTGGCCAGCCTGATGAAAGCCCGTGCCTGTGCCAACTTTGACGTGCGGGATCTCAGCTGGACGCGCAGTCACTTTCTGCGCACAGCCTTGGCCAGCTCGTTTCAGGATGTGAAGGCACGTGAGCATCTGCCGGAGATCAATGCCATTGAGATTTCGTATGCGACAGGTCAACGCTGCGCAGCTTTATTATTGGCAGGCTGGATCTCGCAAAGACTGGGTGCAGAACTGGATGAGGTGGCCTCAGGCATAGCCTTCAAAATGCCGAATGGCAGCAGTTTAAAGCTCACTCTGATAGAAACCAACACCACCTGCGCGCTCTCTTCACTGCGTTTGCTGGCCCCATGTTTGGATCTCACGATCACCCGCGATGGCGGCTCAGGTTTTGTTCGCTCGAACGCCACCTGCGAAGGCCGCTGCCATGAGGAAATCTTGCCAGCGGATGTGGTCAGCGATGCTGAGCTCATCAGTGAGCAGCTCAGTCGCGCGGGTGGGAATACTCACTTCCGCGCTGCGCTGCCATTACTCGGCAAGATGCTCGCTCGGCTGGGCTGATTAGAGATCTAGCCCTTGATCCGTGCGCCGGGAAACCGACTTCATCATCAAATCTGGCCAGCGACTTGCGGATATGCCCAAGCCGCTGTTGAAACGAAACTCAGAGGCGCATTGACACCCAAAAACAACAGCACAAGCCTGATCCTCCGCGCCTTGAGTGATCTCAAGGCTGCCCTGAGCACTGAAAGAGTAAGCAAAGTATCGGCATTCAGACTGAGAACCTGACCGAAATCAAGGAGTCGACGACCGAAGTAACCGGTTTCAGCAACTTCGAGCTCAACCTGTCCAATTCTCGTAGCAAATGGATGCTGATCCTGATCAGCTTTGAATCGCTGCGTTGTCAGCGGCACTGACTGCATGAATGAAAAGGAAGCCTGAGTGATCGCATCATGAATAGCCGTTTACTGCGCCCCAGAACACACCTCTCCATGCTCCTTGCTAACCTCTCGTGGCCTGACATCGCCGCCCTGAATAAAGACACCCCCGTTGTATTTCCTGTTGCAGCGTTGGAGCAGCATGGGCGGCACATGCCGGTTTTTACGGACTCGATGCTGATGGGCGAGATCGCACGACGCGCAGAGGTGGAGCTGAAGGACGAGGTACTATTTGCGCCGCTGCAATGGCTGGGGAACTCGCACCACCACATGGAGTTCCCAGGCACGATGTCAGCGGAACCTCGCGTGTATCTGGATCTGCTCTGCGGGATGCTGGAAAACTTTATCTCCCATGGCTTCAAGCGTCTGCTCATCCTGAACGGACACGGCGGCAATGATGTGCCGGGGAAGCAGGCAGTCTTCGAGATGCGGCAGAAGCATCGCACACGCAGTGATCTGCTCCTGCTTTTCGCCACCTACTGGAATCTCGTGCCTGATCCCGCGAGCGCTCACCCTGATCTGAAACAGCGAGTCATGGGGCATGCCTGCGAGTGGGAGACGTCCATGGTGCTGCGGATCGCTCCGCATCTCGTGAAAAGCCACACCACGGTGGGCAACGTGCCCTTCGGCCATCCCTTCGAGCCCGCCTCACGCGGCTGGATCATGACCGACCGCAGCGAACCTGGCCATGTCGGAGACCCCACCACGGCCAGTGCCGAGAAGGGTGAGGCACTGTTTCAAACCTTCACTGCTGGCACCGTGTCGATGTTGCGGCGGGTGATCGCGTGGGATGGAAAGACTTGGGAAGGATGAGGTGAGGAATGCCAGCCAAGCGAAGCGAGACAGACGACTGAAAGGAGCCCGAAGGGTGAACTAAGTGAATCAAATGAGTAAATCCGAATGACGAAAGAAGCCCAAATGCCTAAATCCCCCATTTTCTTCACTGGTCCCGATGTTGGAGTTCGAGCTTCGAGCTTCGTCATTCCTTCCTCATTGGGTGTTTCCTCATTCGTCATTCTACCATGAACCGCCCCTCATCCTGGAAATGGTGGATCACTGGCCTGCTGCTGCTGGCGACGACGATCAATTACATGGACCGCGTGACGCTGGCCAATGCGTCGGTGCGGGTAACGCAGGAGTTTGGGCTGAGCGAGCAGCAGTATGGGAACCTCGAACTCGCTTTTGGCTGGGCTTTTGCGGCGGGGTCGCTGGTGTTTGGGTTCATGGCGGACCGGTTTCGCGTTTACTGGTTGTATCCCTGCGTACTCGCGGGCTGGTCGGTGATGGGCATGATCTCAGGCTGGACGGAGAGCTACACGCAACTCCTCGTTTGCCGCACGGCGCTCGGCTTTTTCGAGGCTGGCCACTGGCCTTGTGCGCTGAAGACCACATTTGCCCTGCTGAGTGAAAAGGACCGCACGATGGGGAACAGCGTGCTGCAAAGCGGCGCATCCATCGGGGCGATCATTACACCGCAGGTGATGAAGCTACTAATGACGGAGCAGCTCGGCTCCTGGCGCTCTGCCTTTGTCGTAGTCGGAGCTTTCGGGCTCGTCTGGGTCGTGGTGTGGTTCCTGATGATGCGTCCGAGTGAGCTCGATGCCACGCCGGAGAACACGAGCCGCTCCCCGCGTCTGCCCTTGGGTGAAATTGTCTTCAGCCGCAGCTTCTGGGCCTTGGCGCTACTCATCACGGGCACACAGACCGTCTGGCACATCTATCGCGTGTGGATGATGAAGTTCCTGCAAACCGGCCGCGGCTACACCGAGGCGGCAGCGCTGGATTTTCAGTCGGCCTACTACATCTCCACGGATGTTGGCTGCTTCCTTGCGGGACTCATTTCCCTCTGGCTGATCCGCAAACGCAGTCTCAGTGCGCATGATTCACGCCGCTGGGTGTATGCCGGAGCCTGCTTGCTGACCTCGCTGAGCGTGTTGATTCCGTCGATGGAGAAGGGCTGGCCACTGCTCGGCGTGCTGCTCATCATCGGAGCTGGAGCGCTGGCGCTGTTCCCCTGTTACTACAGCTTTGTGCAGGAAGTTTCCGCGCATCATGTGGGGCGCATCACTGGCTTGCTAAGTATGTGGGGGTGGGCCGTCACCTCCCCCTTGCACAAACTCTTCGGCTGGATCGCCGACACGACAAAGTCCTACGATGAAGGTCTCGTCATCGCGGGACTCGCGCCCTGGCTCGGAGTAATCGCCATGAAGTGGCTTTGGGTGAAGCGGCCGGAAGAAACTACCTCTCCCGCTGCGTAATGGTGGGGCGATGCTCACCTTCTCCGACCACAGCCAGGGTTCATCATGCCTTCAGCGGCGTGATTTCCTGCGCATTGGCGGGTTGGGCCTCGGTGGTCTTGGGCTGAGTGAGATGATGGCGCTGAAGGCGCTTGGGGCTTCGCCAAAGCGGCTGCTGAAGGACAAGTCGGTCATTTTTCTCTTCATGCACGGCGGGCCGTCGCAGTTTGAAACCTTCGATCCGAAGATGGATGCGCCTTCGGAGATCCGCAGCGTGACGGGCGAGATCAAAACCAAGCTGCCCGGCATCACCTTTGGCAGCACGATGGAGCGACTGGCCGGGCTCGCGGACAAGTTCAGCATCGTCCGCAGCTTTGTGACCGGCGACTCAGTTCACGACATCAAGACCATCGTCGGCAAAGACACCCTCCAGGCGAATCTCGGATCGCTTTACTCGCGCATCGCCGGGCCTTTGCGCAAAAGCAGTGCGATGCCGACCAATGTGGCGCTTTTTCCGCAGGCGATTTCACAGGCTGCAAAACCCGTGATCAAGCAGTTCGGCGACTTCACCTCCAGCGGCGAACTGGGGGCCAGCTTCAAGCCCTTCGTGCCCGGAGCAGGTGGTGGTGCGCAGGCAGACATGACGCTGAGTTTGCCGCAGTCGCGACTCGATGACCGCCGCACGCTGCTGACCTCGCTGGATCACTGGAAGCACCAGATGGACAGTAACGAGGTCATCGGCGGCATGTCCGAATTTCAATCACTGGCCTTCGATGTGCTTCGGCGTGGCGTGTCAGATGCCTTTGATCTCACGAAGGAAGACCCACGCCTCATCGCCCGCTATGACACCGCCAAACTGCTGCCGAAAGACCGCATCAGCACGCAGTGGAACAACCGCGAGCACTACGCCGACAATGCTGCCACACTCGGGAAGCTGCTGCTCATGGCGCGTCGTCTTTGCGAGCGCGGCTGCGGCTTTGTCACGGTGACTACCAGCTTTGTCTGGGACATGCATGCCGACAATAACAACGCCCCCTGCCGCACCGGCATGGACTATGTCGGGCGGCCTTTTGATCATGCCGTGTCGGCTTTGATCGAGGACATCGAAGCTCGCGGCCTCAGCGAGAAGATCATGCTAGTCTGCTGTGGTGAGATGGGGCGCACGCCAAAGCTCAATGCCAAAGGCGGGCGCGATCACTGGGGCGGCCTCGCACCGCTCATGATCTATGGCGGCGGCCTGAAAATGGGGCAGGTCATCGGCCAGTCGGCACGCAATGGCGGCGAGCCCTCCTCACGTCCGATTACCATTCCCGATCTCGTTTCCACCATCATGCACACGCTTGTCGATGTCAGCGAAGCTCGCGTCACCGATGGCCTGCCGCCGAACCTCCTCAACGTGCTCACGCGTGGTGAGCCCATCGAGGGCCTTGTTTAATTTCATCGTCTCATGCGACTCCAACTCCTGCTCACCACTTCGTTCCTTCTCTCTGCCACCGGCTTGATCGCGGAGGAGAAACCCAAGCCCACGACCCTGACCTTTTACGTCGGGGGCGTGGAGTGTCCGAGCTGCGTGTATTCGGTGAACTACTCGATCAGTCAGCTCAAAAGCGTGAGCGATGTCACAGCGGGTCAGTTCATCGAAAACTACGCCAATGTGACCTTCGACCCAAAGGTGGTGAGCATCCACCAGATCGCCCAGGCCGTCACGGATGCCGCGCCGCTGCATGGTGTGCCCTATCAGGCGACGATGAAGCTCTTCATCCGCGACTACGCCAAGGAACAGAACTCTCGGAAGGTGGATGCCCTTTTTGCCCAATGGAAGTCCCTGGTGGAGGTGGAGACGGTGGATCGTGCCGCCGGCGAGTTTCTCATCCACTTCCAGCCGCTGAAGATGGACGCCAAAAAGCCCGGGCCGCAGGGTTTGACCCTGGACGAGCTGACCGCTGCGCTGAGCGAGCCTACTCCTAAAGGCTTGGGGCTGAAGTTTCGACTGGCGAAAGAAGACGATCCGATGTGACTCATCGCGCGTCTTTTTTCTCCTGCCTTGCCCCGGCCCGGTAGCCGCCTATTCTGGGCCGCCCCATGGCTGACTCCTTCGTTCATCTTCACCTGCACTCAGAGTATTCGCTTCTCGATGGAGCGGTGCGTCTGGATGACCTCGTGAAGCGCACCAGCAAGCTGGGAATGCCC
>CANHTV010000065.1 GCA_947463285.1 Verrucomicrobiaceae bacterium
AGACAGACATGCCCGCATCCTGCGCATGGCGGATGGTGCTGAGGCGATCATCAAAGGTATGTGTGGTGACGATGTTCGGGTAATGCTCTGGCGAGGTGTCGATGTTGTGATTGTACGCGGTGACACCGGCTTCTTTCAGGAGGCGGGCTTCTTCGCCGCCGAGTTCGCCGAGTGTGACGCAGACTTCCATGCCGAGCTTGGCGACATCGCGCACGATGTCGAGCACCTGATCAAACTTCTGAGTGCCGACGCGCACGCCTTTCCAGGCTGCGCCCATACAAAAGCGGGTCGAGCCATTGGAACGAGCGGCCAGCGCTCGTTCAAGAACTTCATCACGTCCCATTAGCTTTTCAGCTTTCACTTCCGTGGTGTAGCGGGCGCTCTGGGCACAGTAGCCGCAGTCTTCACTACAACCACCAGTCTTGATGCTCAACAAAGTGCAAAGCTGTACTTCATTGCCGGTCCAATGCTCCTCGTGGATGGCACGGGCCTGTTTGATGAGGTCAAAAAAGGGCTGGTGGTAAATGCGGTGCAGGTCGGCGTAATTCATGCGGGTGCGCCTTTTGCCACGAAACCACGCAGGCAGCAAGGAAGAAGGAAACGCATTCCTGAAATCGTGCCTAGAAAGCAACGAACTTAAATAAGACCCAGCTTCTCCAGGGTGGCCTTGAGTTCTTCCGTTTTTGCGGCCTCCATTGGAACTAATGGAAGGCGCAATTCGTCAGTACAGTGTCCGGCCAGAGCCATCGCTGTTTTGATCGGGATCGGATTGGTGGCCAGCTTGAGGAAGGCTGCAAACAGCGGATAATACTGGCGATGAATCTCCAAGGCCGACGTGTAGTCGCCTTTGAGAGCCAGATTCACCATGGTGCTGATCTGTTTGGGGATCAGGTTTGAGGCGACACTGACGATGCCCACACCTCCCACGGACATGAAGGGCAGGGTCAGGCCGTCATCGCCTGAAAGGATTTCGAAATCAGCTGGCAGCAGCTGTTTCATCTGGCTCACACGCTCGGGATTTCCCCCGGCTTCTTTGATGGCGCGGATGTTCGGGCAGGATTCAGCCAGACGTTGCAGAACATCGAGACCGATCTCGATGCCGCAGCGGCCTGGGATGCTGTAAAGCATGATCGGCAGCTTGGTGTTGTCCGCGATGGCTTTGAAATGCTGATACAAGCCTTCAGGTGTGGGCTTGTTGTAATAAGGGGCAACCTGCAAGGACGCCGTGGCACCTGCAGCTTCGGCTTCCTGAGTCAGTTCGATGGCTTCACGCGTGCTGTTGGAGCCAGTGCCTGCCATGACGATGCCGCGTCCTCGAGCAAACTCGACGGTGAGTTTCACCACCCGTTCATGTTCATCGTAGTCCAGTGTGGGGGATTCACCCGTGGTGCCGCAGGGGACGACACCTGTCACACCATTCTCGAACTGAAAATCGACCAACTTCTGGAGAGCTTCTTCATTAAGCTGGCCGTTGCGAAAAGGGGTAACGATGGCGGTGTGGGTTCCTGCGAACATGGGATGGGAATCTAGATGGGCTGGGAGATCAGGGAACGTCTTCGGGAAAAGAACGCAAGCATTCTGACTGAAAATCTGTCAATGCGCCCGCTTGAGGCGTTGGGATGCGGGTATGTAAGGCTCGTTAAATGCTTTTTCAAATTCGAAACCGCCTTTGAAATCATCAATGCTGTCGCCCTCATTCTTGCCGAAGTAACCGATGGCGATGAGGTTATAAACGATGTTGCCGATGTCCTCGCCTTGGTTCAGCCCCCACTCCCCGAGGATGGTGTGGGCCATCGGGCCGTACTCTGCCAGCGCATGAATACGCACGCCCTCCAGCACCTGCTGGCCTGTGACATGCTGATCTTCCTTTCCGGCGCAAAAATGCTTGGAGGCTACATGCAGAGCATCACGCACAAACTCGTAAGCGTGGGGATGGTATCGCGGGTCTTTTTCCGCAGCTTGGGAAATGGCGTAATGAAAAGGGATCTCAGGCATCTGCAATGAACAGGCGGGAAAAGGGGGCTTCAATGTGTCATCCCCCACACTTTAATCAACCTTCGCCTATGCTCATTGATCCAATATTCGTTAAAGACGCCATCCGATCTGCTTCTGGTTTGAGATTGTAGGCCCTCATCCTTAAAATCAGCTTTGCTGGGCTCCAACCTTAAAAATCACACATTCAGAGTTCTCTGAGTCAAATCAAGGTGTCACTCTGCCACGAACTGCACGGCGTCGATGATTACGTGTCCTGTGGTGTCTTTGTTTGAGATTTCGACATAGCCGGATTTACCTTCCTCAAAGCGGTAGCTGCCCAGAGGCTGAAAGTTGTCTTGGCCTGATGGTTTCTTTTTCTGGTTTACGACCACGACCGTATCGCCTTCGGCATGATGAATGGTGACGGGAACATTGCTGGCGCGATTGGCTAGAGCACCGTAACTGATGGCGACGCTGAATTTGCCTGCTTTGGGCAAAGCGAGGATAAACTTGGCCTTCTGCTCGCCTTTGAGCTTGTCGCCATCATGACGATAACCGCGCTCGACGAAGCCGCCCGTGGTGTGACCTTCGGACTCGAAGCCGGTGAGTTCTGCTTCGTTGTCATCGACGACGATGCCTTTGAGATCGGCTTTTTTGATGGAGTGGACTTCGGGAGCGGGAGGAGACTCGAAGTCGAGCATCTGGCCGTCTTTGAGGAGTTGTTCTTTTAGTTTGGCGTAGTCGATGCTCTGAATCGTTGTGCTCTGCTCGATGGCATGGACGGCGGCCGTGGCTGCGCTCTGGCCGAGGACCATGAAGACAGGCTCCATGCGGATACTGCCGTAGGCGATGTGGCTGGCGCTTAGGCAGACGGGCACGAGCAGGTTTGTGCACTCGGCGGCCTTTGGACGAATGCTGCGATAGCTGACGGGATAAGGGCGGCTGCCGACCTGCACGTCGCCTTCATTGCGGACAAAGCCTTCCTTGGTGATGAAGCGCTGGATGTTATGGGAATCCATGTTGTAGGCACCCATGCCGACGCTGTCTTCGACGATTTCGAGCCGCTTGCAGTTCTTCTCGGTCATGACGTAGTCGCCAATCATGCGACGTGCTTCACGGACATAGAGTTGGCGCGGCCAGTTGCCGTTGTCTTTGAATTCATCTTTGGCCAAGCCCAGCTTCTGGAAGGCAGTGCGGATCTTTTCTGGCACGCGAGGATGGTGGGCGTAGGTCCACATGAGGCCTTTTTGCCAGTCTTCATGGGCTTGCCAAATCTTCGCGCGGTTGGCGTAGTCGGCCTCGGGGTAGTCCCAGTTCTGCCCGATGAAGTCGGTGCTCACCGCGAAGTTGTTGTTCGTGTCCGTCTTGCGGTTTGGCATCCAGCTCGGAGCCCACGAGATGCGCATGTCACCAGCTTCGACATTGCGAATAGCTAGCTCGAACCAGCGCTCGTCGTAGCGGGCAGGCTTCTCCCAGTCTCTGCGGTTTTCCGGCACGTCGGTGGTACACATGCGGAAGTTGTAGGCCTGCACTTTTTTATCACCGCTGAACTCTTCGCCTGGATCTTTTTCGATGCCTGGAAGTAGGCCGCTACTGGGATCGCCTGGCTTCACATAGGGATCGACGTTTTTGACAAACTGATGGTGGATAGTGTGAGCAACTTGGACGCCATTGAGCTTTTCTTCATAGACGCTATTCGCCTCGCGCCCGACATGGTAGCCGACTCCCGCCTTGGCCATGAGGTCGCCTTCGTAGGTCGCATCAATGAACATCGCGCCAGCGAACTCACGCCCACTTTCCATCACGATCTTGACGATCTTTGCGCCCTCTTTGACCACACCCTTCTTCAAATCCAACCGCTCGCTGAAGACGACGGTCACTTTGTCTCCAGCGGCCTTCAGCATCGCATCGTAGATCTCCGAGGCCGCGTGAGGCTCAAAGGTCCACATCGTCGTCTCTGCGGCGGAGTTGCCGTGGGGCTTTTTGACAAAGTAGTCCTCGCGGGTCTGGTGCTGCCACTTTGCGGAGTCGCTGTAGTAGCGGTGGACGTTGGCGTAAAACTCACGAGACATGCCGCCGATGGCCTTTTTGTTGCCGATGTCTGTGGCTCCGAGTCCGCCAGTCGTGAGTCCGCCGAGGAACTTCGTTGGCTCGATCAGAATGGCCGTCTTGCCCAAGCGGGCGGTCTGGATGGCAGCTGTGATGCCGCCAGAGGTGCCTCCGTAGATTACGACATCGGCAGAATCAGTGGCAGATAAAGCCGTGGCGGCGAAAAGCGTGAAGGCGGTGAGTCGGAAGAGCATGGGCTCATAAAGCCGTCGTCAGTCTGTCCAATCTTTCAGCTGAAAGGTGTTGCTCAGGCCTGTGTGAGGAAGATGTCGTAGCCGTAGATTTCGCGGAAAATATCGCACTTCGAATTAATCGCGATCTGCTCGATGGTAGTGTCCTCAATGCCCGAAGTCAGGATACTCAGACGACCGCCATCAGGCCGCAGTTGAATCGACTTGATGCGCTGAGAATGGCTGCGGTCCAGGGCGTCGGCCAGGCGGAGTAGGGCGGCGAGTTTGAACACAATCATGCGCTCCTCGCGAGTGAGGTCAGCGAAGTGGGGATGATTGGGTTCGGGATTGTAGCGCCGATGGTATCTGGCCAACAGAGCCACAAGCTCACGCTCGCTGGTGCTGAGACCAAAGATCTCCGTCTGCATGAGAATGTATAAACTATGTTTATGATGCTCGCGAGGGCTGATAAACATGCCGACTTCGTGAAGAATGGCAGCCACGCGCAGCACCAGTTCATAGCGTGAATCGAGCCCGTGCAGCATCTTTAGTTCACGGAAAAGCTGCTGGGCAAAGTTGGCGACATGTGTGGCGTGCTTGCGGTCTGTCTTGTAGCGCACGCCAATCTCACTAGCCGCCTGCATGACCTCCTCCTGAAAGCTTGCGGTGCGGGGTCTGGCGATGACCAGATCCTGCATAAGTTCGCGATGAAAGTCGCCCTCAGGCACCCACAGGATGTTGTCCCCAAATCGTGTGGCGAGAGCCAGATTGGTCTGCAATGCCGGGACGATACCCTCACTGCCGGTGTAATGAACATGCAGTCGGCGCACAAGTTCATCAGGCCCGAGGGTGGCAAGATTCTCAGTGAATTTTTCGAGTTCTTTTTCGATGACACGACAGGCTCCCTGCTTCGGTTTCGTGATCAGTGGAGCGATGCTCTGGATCTCGGCACCGATGGCCACGTGATGATCCATTTTGTAGCCTGAGTAATCCTGCGCCAGATGATCGACGACACTACGAATCTGTTCTTCGAGATGTGTCAGATGTTGCGGTGATTCGCCATCTGAGCCAGCCACGGCTTCACGAGCTCTGAAGATACCGAGGCGGTAATTGCTGTAGGCTGCGAGGCGTCCCTGTTTAAAATAAAGCGCACGTGTGTTTCCGGGGCCGATGTGGGAGACAAAGGTGTGCCCTTCAGCGAGGCGTGGATTTTTATCCAGCAGGCGACGTGCGATGAGGTAAACCAGTCGTGTCATGTCACCATCGTCGATGAGACGTGCATTGAGACCCGTGGTGACTTGCAGGCGGTTGAGGAAGATCTCGTGATTGGAGGCCTCAGAGAGGATGTTCGTGTTGTAGAGCCGAATGGCTTCCTTCGGCAGACTGTATTCTCGGGCCGTCTGCTGGAAGTCGCGAAGGATTGAGGCTGCCTGCTCCATGGTCCCTCGTGTCACGGTGCCTGTTCTGAAAATATCGCGAGCCAAGGGCAGGGGACGATCCAGATGCTCGATCTCACGGAAACTTTTCCCTTCTTCCTGACTGCCAATCACCATGGATAGTGAGGCGGCGCCGACGTAGATGACGGCCTGTTCGCTGCTTGAGTGAGATTTCTGAGACATGTGACGGATTGATGGAGTGTGGCTGTCGGTTCTCCATCACTTTTGTTCGCGAAGCCAGGCAACGCTGCCGATGGCGACCGCGTTACCGCCGAGCTTGGCGATGCTGTATTTCACGCCTTTCGTGAGGCCTGGCAGGGCAAAACGAGCGACCTCCTCTTTGAGCATGTTGATGTAGAGCGTTGGTAGTTCTTCGACCAAGCCGCCACCCAGCGTGATGTGGTCAGGTGCCAGGAGATTGACCACCGCCGCCACGCCCATACCAAGGTAGCGCACAGAATTGCGGAACATGACGAGAGCTGCTTCATCACCTTTGGTGACTGTTGCTGCCAGGGCTTTGCTACGGATGTCGCGTAGATTGCCGCTGGTCTTGCGGTCCAGTTCAGGCAGTTGTCCTCTGTAGCAGGCCACACCGGCCTGTGAGGCCAGCGCCAGCCGACTGGTCAGATCTTCCAAAAGCACCGTGCCCGGCTCCGGGCTGCCAAGGTGTGTGCCTGGCAGGTAAATCATGCCCAACTCCATGGCTGAAACACCGCGCCCCATGACCAGCTTGCCATCATAAA
This sequence comes from Verrucomicrobiaceae bacterium, assembly GCA_947463285.1. Lineage (GTDB taxonomy): Bacteria > Verrucomicrobiota > Verrucomicrobiia > Verrucomicrobiales > Verrucomicrobiaceae > Prosthecobacter. The sequence continues at coordinate 6,433 of CANHTV010000065.1, forward strand.
CAAACCCCGTGCCCACGCCAGTGCCCGGAAAGACTCCCAAGAGAGAACGCGAACCTTTTCCTGCACCGAGCTTGTATTCGCCGAAGGTGCCGGCATCGACATCATTTAAAACTGCGACCGGTTTTTTATAGGTTCCCCTGAGTAATGTGGTCAGCCCCAAATTGTTCCATCCCAAGTTGGGTGCGTTGATCAAAATTCCTTTTTCAGGATTCACTAATCCAGGGCAGCCAATGCCGATGCCTTGAAGTCCTTTCGGATCAACTCCTGCCAGGATGATGGCTTCGTTGATGGCCGCTAGAATCTTCTTTTTGCCTTTAAGCTGACCATCTGATCCGTTGGTGGATTTCCGCGCCGTGGCCAGGACTTTGTAATCCTTGTCCAAAACACAGGCCAGCATCTTCGTTCCACCCAAATCAAAACCGATCCAGAATGGGATCGCTTTGAGAGCAGCAACTGGAGCTGATTTGGCTGCTTGAACGGCTTTGACCTTGGTCTTCAATTTTGTCTTGGGCATAAACACACAAAACACGGGCGCTCAAGACTGAGCAAGTGACAAACCTTCGGATTGTTGATCCTCCGCTGAATCAATCTTGTCTGGTGGTTGAAGTCACTTCGACCGGTGGCTCTCCCGCGACCTCCTTCTCCACTGGCTGCACTTTGATCTCCACGTTCACCGGAACGGCGCGCAGGCCTTCGATGATCGTTTTGAGCCGCTCGATCGTCACGTCGCTCAGCGTCGGCTGGCTCACGGCTTCGGTGAGGGCGCTCAAATGCCCTCGATGATGCGCGTCGTCTCGGTGGCATCTTGAATCTTCAGACCGCTGACGATGGCTGTGAGCATTTCCAGCTCGCTGCTCGACTTCGCCAGTGCTTCCTCGACCTCCTGCGCCTCCGTGACTTTTGCCAAAGCAGGCATTCGGGTCTGCTGCTCGGTGATTTTTTTCCATACGGGTCCAGCGCCTCCGGCTTGAGCAGGAAGGCCACGCATTTCGCGCTCAGCTTGTCCGCCGCCTCCGCCGTTGTTTTGATCTCCGTCAGCGCCGACTTCAAATTATGCGCCTCCGCATTGCCGACCCAGAAGTAACTGTCTGCAATGTCGCCGCAACTCCGCACCAGCTCGACATACAAGCCGCTGAACGAGTCATCCTTCGCCAATAGCGTCATCACGCCGCGACACTCCGCCATCGCGCGGACGATTTCCGCGTTGCCGATCTTGCTGAGGAAGGTCTGCGCAGCCTTCGCCTCGCTCACATCGGCGGTGAGATAGGGCGTGCGCCAAACCTGGACGACGTGATGATTTCGCGGCTCGGGATCGCCATCAAAGAGGATCAACTCACCCGTCGGGAAGATCGAGAAGCCATGACAAGGCTGCGGCGATGTCTTTCTGGATGCTGATCTCCGCGAGGGCGATGGCCTTGTCCTTGTCGAGGTTGAGCTTGAACTCTTCGTGTTGGCGACCGGCGTCTTCGAGCAACTTCATGGTCTGCGCCTTCTTCGTGATGCCATCGGCCTCGGCGGCAAGTTTGAGCTGGGTAACCTCGGCATCGAAGGTGCCTTGCTTCTGTGAGGCTTCGGCTTTGGCGAGCAAAACCTGAGCTTCGCCGAGTCCGACGGCGGCGGATGAGGCTGTTTTGCCTTCGGCGATGGATTTCTCGGCCGCAGCGTCCTTCGTGGAGTTCTAGCTGTTTGACGAGATGGAAGCTCGCGCCTAGATGAAGTGGTATGTCACTGATCGGAACGCCGCTGTCATCTTCTGCCACCAAAGTCATGCTTCTAGGCTCGGGAGAGCTGGGTAAAGAAGTCGTGATTGAGCTGCAACGTCTCGGCTGCGAGGTGATCGCTGTGGATCGTTATGCGAATGCTCCAGCCATGCAGGTGGCTCATCGCAGTCATATCATTTCCATGCTGGATGGTGACGCTCTGCGCCGCTTGATCGAGGCGGAAAAGCCCAATTACATCGTGCCCGAGATCGAAGCCATCGCGACTGATACGCTCGTGGAATTGGAAAACGAAGGTTACACGGTGGTGCCTACTGCTCGCGCTGCCAAGTTGACGATGAATCGCGAGGGCATTCGCCGTCTGGCGGCTGAGGAACTGGGGCTGAAAACATCTCCTTACATCTTTGCGAGCACTGAAGAAGAATTTCGTGCTGCGATTGCCAAGATTGGTATGCCATGCGTGGTCAAGCCGATCATGTCTTCTTCAGGCAAGGGGCAGAGTATCGTGAAAACAGAGGCCTATATAGCCCACTCCTGGCAATATGCGCAGGAAGGCGGCCGGGCAGGCAAAGGCAAGGTCATCGTCGAAGGCTTCGTCGATTTTGACTATGAAATCACCATGCTCACCGTGCGCCACATCGGCGGCACGGCTTTCTGCGCGCCGGTGGGACACACGCAGATCAAGGGCGACTATCGGGAGTCCTGGCAGCCACATCCGATGTCCAAGAAGGCGCTGGAATCCGCAGAACACATGGCTGGGGCCATTACTGGGGCGCTTGGCGGTCGTGGGCTCTTCGGCGTGGAGATGTTTATCAAGGGGGACGAAGTCATCTTTAGCGAGGTTTCTCCGAGACCTCACGACACCGGTCTGGTGACTTTGATTTCACAGGATTTGTCCGAGTTTGCGCTGCATGTGCGCGGCATTCTTGGGCTGCCGATTCCGAATATTCGTCAGCACGGACCGAGTGCTAGCTGCGCCGTCCTAGTCGAAGGTGAATCGAGCACCGTTCAATTTGGCAAACTCAATGAAGTGCTGGCTGAGCCTGACACCCAGGTGCGTCTTTTTGGTAAACCAACAGTCAGTGGTCAGCGTCGCATGGCCGTGACGCTGGCTCGCGCAGAGGATATCGATCAAGCTCGTGCCAAAGCCCACCGTGCCGCTCAAGCCATGGAGATTCGCCTGTAAATGATGACTGCCACGAATCACCCGCAACTTGACTGGCTCTACTCGACCCAACTACACGGCATCAAGCTGGGGCTGGATAATGTACATCGCTTGCTTCAGGCGATGGAACTGCCTGGAGCTGTGATGAAGTTCATCCATGTCGCTGGCACAAACGGCAAAGGCAGTACCTGTGCGTTTATTCATGCGATGCTGAAAGCTGCTGACCTGAAAGCAGGGCTCTTCACATCGCCTCATCTGGTGCGTTTTAATGAACGCATCCGCGATACGGAACGTGAAATCACCGATGAGGAGATTGAGACGGGGCTTGCCCGAATTCGCGCGTTGATTGCCGAATGGGAAACGCACCCGACTTTTTTTGAGATCACTCTGGCGTTGGCCTTGGATTGGTTCCGCCAACGTGGTGTCAGCTGGGTGGTTCTTGAAACCGGACTTGGAGGTCGGCTGGACGCAACCAATGCATTGATGCCGGAAGTCACGGTGATCACGCGCATTGGAATGGATCATCAGGAGCAGCTCGGAAACACCCTGACGAAAATCGCAACGGAAAAGGCAGGCATCATCAAGCCTGGAATCCCCTTAGTCACAGGACTGCAGGATCCGGCATCACTAGCGGTTATAAAATCCGTCTGCAAAGCCCAGAAGGCACCGCTTAATTTGGTGGATACGCCCCTGACGGAAGTGAAACTCGGGCTCGAAGGTCCACATCAGGCTTGGAATGCAGCGCTCGCACTGGAAGCGATCCGCGAAGCTGGAGTGCGGCTGCCTGCACTGATGCTTGAAAAAGCTCTTCGTGATGTTTCTTGGCGTGGTCGCTTTGAGCGTCTGCAAGGTGGTCGTGTGATTGTAGATGGTGCGCATAATCCTGAAGCAGCTTTCGTTTTGGCCGCGACCTGGCAGACAACCTTCCCGGGCGAGACCGTGGAGATCATTCTGGCAACGGCTCGGGACAAAGATTTCGCTGGCGTGTTGGAATCTTTGAATCCCATCGCTTCAGCCTGGCATTTCACTACCTTTCATTCACCACGCGCCCTGCCTACAGCGAAGATGCGTGAGATTTTGAACGAGTCCGATCTTCAAGATCTGCCTGTGACTGAACACGCAGATCTAGCCTCAGCCTTGCGCCGTTGCGAAGGCAGACGCGTCTTGATTGCTGGCTCACTCTATCTGGTTGGTGAAGCCCTGGCCTTATTTGCAGATGAGGCAGAGACCTTTCAGCCGAGCCTTCAATGAGTGGTTAGTGACCTCGACGTGCCAGTTCTGCGGCCAGTTCGTAGTTATGCCGGAAGGAGTCTCCCAACTCCCGTGCCATCTGCGTTTCGGAGATTTTATTCCGCGAACGCAGTACAGGATTGATGACTCCCATCATGGTGTCGTATTGGACGCGATTCAGATCGTGAAACACCTTCGTGGCGTGGCTGGATGAACTAGCTTTGGAGAGCTTTTTCCAAGCTGTTTGCAGTTCTTTGTGCGCATCCACACAGATGACGCGAATGAGAAAGCGAATGGCACTGAACGCTGGTCCCGTCCACTCGGGATGATAATTAAAGGCTCCTACTTTCTCGTAAGGCATCTCTAAGCCATCGCTCATGTTTTGAATGAGTTCAGGGCGATAGAAATCACGGCGTATCGGCAGGCGGCGCAGCGCTCCAGCCTTCGTTGGACCTCCCGGAGTGCCGCTGCGGAAAGCCCAGATTTTCTGCCCTCGCTCCGAGAGAACAAACTCCATGAACGCCGTTGCTAGCTCAGGCTCGGGAGCTCCGCGAAACATGGCGATAGGGTCAACGCTGATCGAGGTGCCGCCGACAGGCATGATGAAGCCTAGTCGGGAACTGCCATGTGTCTGCCGTAGAAACTCCTCAGTGGAGCGCCCGTAAAAATCAATGCACATGCCAGCTGCGGCATCTCCTCGCATGACATCGAGTGGGATTTTGGTGGAGGTATCACTGAAGTAACGCGCATTGGCACTGATGCGCTGGATAAGCATCAGTCCCTCCAGCCAGCCGCGGCGGATGCCTTCAGATTCGACATCCTCAGGCTTGAGTGTGCCGGGCTGGGCTTTGAGTTTGGCGACATTACGCTGCATCTCTTGCTGGATTAGCATTTCAAAGGCCTTAGTCACAGAGCTGCTGCGTCCTGGATCAGCAAGAGCCACCATGCCTTGCAGACGAGGATCAGCCAGATCTCGCCATTCTTCGGGGTCTTTTTCGATACCCAGGCGACGTAGGACATCGCGATTAAACACAATCCCAAAACTGGAAAGGCAAGTGCCACACCAGCGATCCTGCTCGTCACGGAAAGCCTCTCCACTCATTTTGAGTGGTATGACAGCGTCTGAGAACCAATCTGTCTGCTTTTCACGAATGGCGCGCAGGCCAGTGCCGTTACCGACATTTGCAACCAAAGTGCCTGCATCCGCCTGCATTTGGAAATCAAATCCCCCACCTCCGAAGAATAGATCTATGCCTATGCTAACTTCAGAATTTAAAAAAGCAGCACGCGCAGCATCGTCCGCAGGTGCTTTGGGATTAAGACATGCCTGAGCCACGGCACTGCTCCATGGATGATGCAATGTTTGCGTCCAGTGCTGCTCAAAAGCAGCCGCGAACTCAGACTTCAGCATCATGGCGATTTCCGAAGTGCCGCCCGGCACGCGCCAATCGATGGTGATGGACTGGCCGGTTGCTTGCTTCCAATGCTGAACGAAGGCTTCAGCAAACTCCTCACGTATCTGTTCATGATGCGGAGTCACGATGACCAGGCGACGCCGGTTATCGTCTAAAACCGGGTCGGTGGAGGATTTCAAAAGGAAAGGTCCGATCAAGGTCACCAACATCGCCAAGACGATAGCGGCCTCTTTCCGCCAGAGCTGGATCAGGGTGAAAATGCGCATGATAAAAACAGTTTTGTACCCATGCTGAGAGCCTGACTCAGGGCAAGGAGAGCTTTTGACGGTCAGGCTGATGCAGAGATTGTCAGAAATCATCTTGCCGACCGCTAAGAAAGTGGTTACAACTCACGTTGTGGAACAGCAGATGTAACTTCTGCTGATAGCTCCGTCACTTTTCGGAGTTTCCCACGTCGCGATTTTTTTTACTGCATGGCTTCAATTATCTGTACTCTTACCACTCCGCATGAACGGGGAACGGGTGAGTCATCCATGCTTCCGCGAGTCTGCACGGTCTGATATGCCTGATCTGTCCCGTGCCATTCGCGAGTCTGAATTTCGAGGGAGTCATTGTGGCTCGCTCTCGAACCTAAACCCACCTGGAGGTCCCCCATTAGCAATCCATTCAATAGTCTGAGCAGCGGCCAATTTGCTGGCCGTCCGAATCAAGGTAATACCCCGCCGCCACAACGTGCGGCAGGAACTCC
>CANHTV010000066.1 GCA_947463285.1 Verrucomicrobiaceae bacterium
ATTGATCCCGCCAGCCTGCCATCCAACGTCGAGATCACCCACATCAATCTCAATGATGGCACCGTGGAAGGCATGAGACACCGCGAAGCCCCCGTGATCAGCGTGCAGTATCATCCAGAAGCCGCTCCTGGCCCGAATGATGCCAAGTATTTCTTCGCTGAATTTGCCAAGCTCATCGAAACCGCAGGCTGAGCCACGCCAACTGCAACCCGCATGTCAGCCCCCATTCGCGCCGTCATTTTTGATTTTGACGGTCTCGTCGTCGATACCGAAAGTACAGGTTACCTGACCTGGAAGGAGATCTTCCAAGTTCATGGTCATGACCTGCCCGTAGAGCGCTACGCCCAGGTCGTCGGCACCGATTTCAGCACCAGCTACGATCCACGGCGCGACCTCGAAAGCCTCACGGGCCGCGAGTTTGACTGGGAGGCCCAGGAGGTTCTACGGCGGGCTCGGGAGACCGAACTCCGGCACACGTTACAGACGCTGCCAGGAGTGGTTGATCGCCTGCAAGAGGCGGCCCAGCTCGGCCTGCGTACCGCCATCGCCAGCAGCAGCTCCCGCACCTGGATCGACTCATGGATGGAGCAGCTACGTCTGCGTGAGCACTTCCACCACATCACAACCGTGGATGATACCGGCAAGGTCAAACCTGACCCATCCATCTTCATCCACGCCGCTGAAAGCCTCGGAGTCAGCCCCGCTGAAGTGGTCATCTTCGAGGATTCACTCAATGGTCTCAACGCTGCCCGTGCCGCAGGCATGCGCTGCATCGTCGTGCCAGGCCCGATGACCCGTCACCTCGACTTTGAAGGAGCCTGGAAACGCGTCCAATCTCTCACTGAAGTATCTTTATCAGAGTTCATCTGAGGGAGATTCAATGATTCAATGACTCAATACCTGAATCATTTGAGCTAGCGTCCATGCTGCCCGTACGGTTCGGCCCCACCAAGCCAGGACAGTAAACCCGCTAGGACCATGATGCTCAGACCTCGTCTCAGCAGTAGATGCAGGAAAAGACAGGACACAAATGTCACACAGCAAAACAAGGCTTGGACTTGTCCTGAGGCCCGACCTGCATCAGTCTGAGCCTCATGCCCTCCCCTGAAGACCATTTTCTCAATCGCGAACTCAGCTGGCTCGCCTTCAATGAACGCGTGCTCGATGAGGCGGCCCGTGCTGAGCTGCCCGTGCTGGAGCGCGTGAAGTTCCTGGCCATCACCGCCTCTAACTTTGATGAATTCTTCATGGTGCGTGTCGGCGCTCTTCAGTTCATGCGTGAAAAAGGCCTGCGCGCCAAAGATCTCAGCGGCCTGACACCCAGCCTGCAATGGGATAGCATCCATGATCGCGCCACTGCCTTCATCAGCCGGCAGTATGAGATTCTCAGCCAGCAGCTCATCCCGCTGCTCCAGCAGAAAGGCATCCGCAGGCTCAGCACGACAGAACTGACCCCGGCCCAGCGCACTTATTTGGAGGATCACTTCATGGAGCATATCTTCCCCGTGCTCTCTCCCATCGCGCTCGATGACGCTCCGCGCTTCAGTGTTCCCGCACTGCAAATCATCCTGCTCTGCGCCATCAATACCGGTGAAACCGAGGTCGCCACGCAGCGCCACGTCGTCTTCACCCTACCCAGCAGCCTGCCTCGCCACATCACCATGCCTGATGCCGATGGCCTGCATCATGCCTATCTGAACCTGGAGGACGTGCTCGGCCTCTGCCTGCATCATTATTTCCCGTCAGAAAAAGTCACAGCTACGGCGCGCTTTCGCATCAGCCGGAACTCAGACATCGCTGCCGATGACGACGTCGTCGATGATCTCGCAGCCGCCATGGAGGGCATCTTGGACAAGCGCCTGCAAAGCCCCGCCATCCGCATCGAGATCGAGCAAGGCGCACGCCGTGATCTCATCGCCGTCATCCGTGAACTCTGCGGTGCCAAAAATGCCCAGGTCTTCACCATTCCTGGCGAACTGGATCTCACCACCTACTTTAGCATCGCGAATCTGCCAGGGCTGGAGAACCTCAAGGTCGATCCCTGGCCCAGCCACACACCACCGCAGATCACGCCGGGAGAGAGCATGTTTGAGGTCATTAAACGAGGCGACATCCTGCTGCATCATCCCTATGAGAGCTTTGATCCCGTGCTCGCCCTTTTAGAAGAAGCTGCTGCCGATCCTAGCGTCATCGCCATCAAGCAGATCCTCTACCGCACAGCTAAAAACAGCCGCGTCGTCGCCGCTCTCGTCAAAGCCGCCGAGGCAGGCAAGCATGTCACCGTGCTCGTGGAGCTGAAAGCCCGCTTTGATGAAGCTCGCAATCTGGATCGCGCCCATGACCTCCTCAATGCAGGAGCCCAGATCATCTACGGCGTCCATGGCCTGAAAACCCACGCCAAGATTGCTCTCATCATGCGCCGTGAAGCAGGCCACCTCGTGCGCTACATGCACTACGGCACTGGGAACTACAACGAAGCCACCTCGCGCCTCTACACTGACATCAGCTACCTCACCTGCCGTGCGGATTATGGCAGCGATGCCAGCGCCTTTTTTAATACCGTCACCGGGCGTTCGCGCTTCGTGCATTTTACCAAGCTCTCCATGGCCCCCTTTGGTCTGCGTGAACGACTGCTCAGCATGATCCACAGCGAGACTGAGCGTGCGCGGCAGGGAGAGACCGCCGAGATCATGCTGAAGATGAACTCCCTCGAAGATCGCGAGATGATCGAGGCCCTCTATGAAGCCTCTCAGGCAGGTGTCAAAGTCCGCCTGAACATCCGTGGCATCTGCTGCCTGCGCCCTGGACTCAAGGGCCTGAGTGAAAACATCACCGTCGTCAGCATCATTGATCGCTACCTAGAGCACGCTCGCATTTACATCTTCCGTCAGGGAGGCCGCCCAGCTGTGTTCATCTCCAGCGCTGACTTCATGAACCGCAACTTGTCGAAACGTGTCGAACTGCTCGTGCCCATTGAGGACAAGGAAGCCCGCAAGCGACTCATTCACATCTTGGAGACCCACTTTGCCGACACCTCCCGAGCCCGCCTGCTGCGTCCCGATGGAACCTGGCAGCCCATCCTACCAAGCGCGAAAAAGAAAGCGCTGCGTTCTCAAGACTGCTTTGCCAGAGAAGCCTCACGCCGCAGCAAGCAGCGCAACCACGCTCCCGACCTGCTCATTCCGCATACCCCGAAGAGCTAAGCTGAGGCCTCGCCGAAGCTGCCTGAATCCCATGTCAGTGTATAGGCTCATCTTCTCATGACATTCAAAGCAGTCAGTGGAAGATCAAGACTCACGATCTGAGCGCTGCGGGCAAGGAGTGCCCGCATCACTTTCGATAACAAGGACACACGCCTCACTGAGGCTGGGCTGAAAGATCCTGGTTGTAATAGACCTTGATGAACTTCATGCCTTTGCGCTCGTCATAGCCACGCTCCAGCACGGGATCATTTTCGGTGGAGAGTGTGGATTTGACGTGAATCTCCACACCTGTGTCCAGTTTCAGCACGGCACTGATGCGTTTCTTGGCCTTGCTGACATCTTTCTTGGAGATCTCAAAACGTGTCTCCAGCGGTTGCCCCTGCTCCTCCTCGACTCGAGCGCGATGCTGCTGGAATTTCTCCATGGCATCAGGGGTTTTCAGCACTTCCTGCTCGAACTCCTGAAGGTCGAAACTCTCACGTTCTTCAAAGTAATCCAAGGCCTGACGCGCGGTGTTGCAGGTCTCCCATGGCGGTGTGTCTTCCTCTGGCTTCTGCTCTTCGACAAATGACACGGCCATCTTGGCGTAGGCGTTGGTCAGAAACGCAGCATCAGGAACGGCCTCGACGCCGAGGAAGTCGCGGGTCCAGAAGCGTGCATCGGTGCCACTGCGATCAAAGGTGAGCACGTAGTAACCTTTGTTCTGCCAGTGGTCGATGATGAGGCAGCCTTTGTCGATCTTCTCGGGGTGAATCCCCTGCTCCGTTGAGATGCGCAGGTCACCATTCTCCGTGGTGATGGTGAGGAAGGGGGTGACGCTTTCAGATTTCAAGATGCAAAGAGCCTGCACCAGTTCGCCCTCGATATGGATCTCCTTGATGTGGGCGATGCAGAGGTCGCCAGACTTGATGTTCGGATGATTGGACTTGGAATACAGCCGCTTGGCGATCTCGCAGCCACGGGCCAGAAAGGACTCAGGTTCGGCAAAAGCGGCCTTCGCGCAGTTGTTCATCTCATGCTGGGTGAGTGATGAATGATGAGTGAAACGATGCGCCATCAGATTCTTGAAGGGCTTCAGAAAGATAGCCGTGAGCGCAGCCTGATCCTGCTCGGCGATTTCAAAGACATCCTTGGACGTAAGCAGAGGCTCATCACGCTGCGGATGACCGATTTTTGCAAGCACCAGACGCGTGGCGGTGGCGGTATTCAGACGAAGTTTGACGGACATGAGGAAGAACTGAGAAAAGATTTAACCAGTGATGAATCACGCATTCACCTGCGGCATGACGCGCACGATTTGAGCACGAGCCGTGCTAAGATAGGCCTTGGCGACACGGCGGATGTCTTGATCCGAAATGGCTGCCATGATGTCGGGCAGCTTTTGGAAATGAGCGTGGCCGAGTCCATTCAGTTCATTCCAGCCATAGGCATCAGCGAGGCTGGAATTTCCCTGCTGAGCACGTAGCCAGGACGAGCGCCAGGCGGTTTTGGCACGTTGGATCTCCTCAGCCGTGAGGCCGTTTTTAGCCAGATCTTCGATGAGACTCAGCATCTCCTGCTGAGCGAGGTCGATCTTTGTCACATCAGTGCCCACATAGAAGTAAAAGCCACCTGCTCCAAAGGCCGCAAACTGCTGAGCGCCGACATAGTAAGCCAGCCCCAGCTCTTCGCGGATACGATTAAAAAGTCGGCTACCCATATCACTGCAAGCTTCGTCGATGAGCGCCAGTGCATGACTGTCTGAATGATGAAGGCCAACCCCACGGAAGCCGATGACCAACACGGCCTGCTCCTTTTCCATGTGCAGGGTATGCGTGACTGATTTCACCTTGGCAGGCTTTGGCAGCTCTGGGAAGACGCGCCGCTCACCACGCGGCAGCTTGCCAAAGCTGGCCTCCACGAGCTTGCGCACCTCTGCCAGCTTTACGTCTCCGACGATGCTGAGCACGCCATTGCCGCCGAGCAGTGATGCTTTCATGAGGGCCCGGCAATCCGAGACTTTGAGGGCTTTCACGGAGGTTTCTGTGCCCAAGGCAGTGCGGGCAAAGCATTCTCCGGCGAAGATCTCCGCACGCGCATGACGCAGTGCGACGGTGAGCGGATCTTCCTTCTCTTCCTGAAGGCGGGCGATCTGACGTTTTTGGACCTCGATCAATTCCGCAGCGGGCAACTTGGCGTTTTGGATCAAGTCAGCGATTAGGGACAATCCTGCGGCTTCGTCTCCACGCATAACATCCGCACCAAGGATAAATCGATGCGCATCTGAGGTGCATTGAAGCCCACCACCGCGATTCTCCAACTCAGCAGCGATCTGAGCCGCGCTGCGTGTCTGAGTGCCTTTCAGCAGCATGGCTGATGTGATCAGTGTCACCCCGGCATTGGCATCTGTCTCGGCTGGCACGCCAGACAGGAATCCTGCACGAATGGAAACCAACGGCAGGCGTGGATTTTCCTGGACCAGCAGCGTCAGTCCATTTTTCAAAACCACGCGCTGTACTTCGTCCTGAGCCTTGACCGCAGTGGCAGTGAGACTGCTGGCTGGCATCTTCGGCCCCACGGTGACAACATTGCAGGTCTCATCGAGCAAGTAGCGCCGTGCCACATCACGAATCGCCTCTGGGGTCAAATCGCGGATGTTGTTCAGATAATGCTGTCCGTATTCCAGACTGCCGACATTCAACCAGCCATGTCCAATGGAGGCCGCCTGGCCTTTGGTCGAGCTGAGCGTGCGCAGCTGCCCGCTCAGTGTGGCACTTACGGCCTTGGCCAGTTCACTCTTTGTCGGGCCTTTGGCCTGCATCAGCTTGATGACTGATTTCATGGCCTCCATGCAGGCCGTGACCTGCTCGGGGTCACATTCAGCATCCGTATTGAAGACCCCACATTCCTGCGCCCCCCAGGCACCAGCCCATACGGAATGAGCAATGCTGCGCTTTTCACGAAGTTCCTGGAACAAGCGCGAGCTGCGACCGGAGCCTAACAAAAAAGCCAGAACATCCAGCGCCGCCTTGTCAGGATGACCATCTCCCGGGATCTGCCAGCCCAGAGCTACATGCGTGAGCTCCGTGGCGAAGTCCTTGTGATTCACGCGGGCACCAAGTTGACGGGGCTCCTGAGGTAGCAACACAGGCTGGTAACGGCGGCGCTGCCAACAACCGAGGTGCTTTTCCACAGCGGCAAAAACATCTTCAGATTTCACGGCTCCAGCGATGACGATGAAGCAGTTGTTTGGCACGTAATGGCGCTGCACAAAGCCCGCCACATCGTCACGAGTCATCTGATCAAAAATCGCCCGATGCCCGATGATTGGATGACGCAGCGGATGCTGACGAAAGCAGGTGGACTGCACCAGATGCTGAAGCTGTGAGCCCGGATCATCATTGCCCATCGCCATTTCACGCCGGATCACATCCTGCTCTTTTTCCAACTCAGCCGCGTCAATGCGGGAATGCATGACCATGTCAGCGAGGATCTCAAGATAACCCTCGGCATGATCTGCAAGGCCGTCGATCCAGTACACCGTGCGGTTAAAGGTGGTGTAGGCATTCACATAACCACCGAGTTTTTGGATGCCTTGAGAAATCTCCTGCGCACCGCGTTTCCAGGTGCCTTTGAAAAGCATGTGCTCCACGCAGTGAGCCAGGCCGGCACCAGTCCACTGTTCTTCATGCAGACTGCCTGCCTTGACCCATACCTGCACGCTGACGAGAGGGTGCTGTTGATCTTCATGCACGATGACCTCCAGTCCATTCTCTAAAGTCCGAACCTGGGCCTGCATCGGAGGCACCTTCAGTGATGGAGTGGGTTTAGCGGATTTGACGGAGAGGGAAGAGGAAGAGCGGGCAGGCATGGAGGGCGTGAGGCATGGCACGGGCTCAGGTCATGAGCAAGCAATCGCTGCATCCGAGATTCAGCCTCGACAAACTCAGCCGCACATGGATATGTCTTATCCAATCATGACCACAACCACACCTCAGACGGTCTTTTTGACCAATTTATATGCCACGCCTGCGGACTGGCAGCGTGACTTGTTTTATTCCGTGGTTCGCGGCGGTCATCTCAAGGCGGGCCTGGACCATCGCATTCAAAGAGACACTTACCCTGGGCATGAACTCATCCTCTGTTTGTCTGGGAGAGGATGGACTCAAATCAATGGCCGCCGCCATGATGTCACCGCCGGCGATCTGCTTTGGGTAAACTGTCACCACCCACACATCTATGGTACCCATACCAAATCGCCGTGGGAACTTTATTGGATGCGTATTGAAGGCCGCCCGCTGGAACGCGTCGCGAATCTGCTTGAAACCAAATCACAACCGGTCATCCGCAGCTTCAATGCCAAGGCGGCGATGCAAGAATTCGAACGCACGTTTCAGCACATGATCGGCTCACGCCCGAGCGATGCTGCCATGGTCAATGCAGCCGTGACAGCACTGATCGCCCTGGCTTTCGAGGCGAGACTTTCTGATCCTGACATGATCCGCCCAGAGCTGCCAATGCCCGTGCAGAAAGCCATCGAGAAGATGCGGCTCTATTTTCACACCCCGATTCGTGTGGCAGAGCTAGCTCTCCTCGCAGGCATGAGCGAGAGCCATTTTAGCCGGCTTTTCAAATCAGCCATCGGCACCAGCCCCATTGACTGGCTTCGGCGAGAGAGGATTAATCAGGCCAAACATCGACTCATCGAATCCGATGATCCGATCAAAGAAATCGCGAGGCAGGTGGGCTACAGCGATCAGTTTTTCTTCAGTAAAGATTTCAAGAAAATGACCAAACTGACCCCCACTCAGTTTCGTGATGAAGAAAAACCACATTAAACAGGCGAACCAAAAGGGTGTTCATATGAAAGCCTTATATTTATTACACTTTTATTAAATATTAACTTGGAAGAGTGCGTTGTTAGTTTAAATACCATACTAACCATGACTCGCTCCAACGATCCCTCGCTTTTCTTGGTCGAACCCGCTTTTGCGCAACGCCAAAACCAAGTTCGCGTCCATTTGCTCGACTATGCCTTTCTAACCTGCGCCCTGATATTCATCTGCGGCGGTTGTTTCTTCGTGATGGATCTCGCCGCTGCACATAACGCAGGTGAACAGTCCACCATCATGAAAATGCTGACTCAGGCTTGGAATCAGATTCCTTCCATTTTAGGAAGCTGCTGGCACTACACCCTGCTGCTGATCGCCAGTGTGATTAACTCAGCTCTGATCGTTGCTTTTGTGCAATGCCTCCGAGTCATTGATCACAAAGTCACACGTGGCGGCAAGCGCCGTCACTATCCTATGTTCGTGAGTTATTCACGCTGCGCTGCTCTTACCGCCAGGGCTCCAGCTCCAGCAGTTAAGAAGCCTGAAGCAGAAGTTCGATACTTTCTACTGAGTCCTGTGATCAAGTGATCAAGGCGGCCCACAGCGGCGCTGATTCGTAGTTTTGTCTCCAAGCGTCTGCCCTTGTGCAGCGATCTGGAACTGCTGAAAATTCATCATCCGTTGAAATCACGGATTGACGCTTCGGCTTTCCCTTGGCACCCAGACAAAACCATGAAAATCTTTCGCCACACTGACTCTGACTGGAAGCAAACAACCGCCGCCCTGGATCGCCGAGCTGAAGCAAGCGACGCAGTGCGTGAAGTGGTCTCAGGAGTCATCCGTGACGTTCGCGCACGCGGTGACGCAGCCCTCATAGAGCTGACGGAGCGTTTTGACGGTGCCAAGTTGACACCGGAGACATTACGAGTGCCCGAAGCAGCACTCGCCGCAGCTTGGGATGCGGCCAGCGCAGAGCTGCAAACGGCGCTGAATGCCTCGCACCATAACGTTTTCGATTTCGCCAGCAAAAGCCTGCGTCAGAACTGGTCGGGACTGAATCAACAAGGCGCGGAAGTGGGTGAGGTGTATCATCCTTTCGAGCGAGTCGGTTGTTACGTTCCCGGCGGCTCAGCTCCTCTGGTTTCCACCGCCATGATGACTGTCACGCTTGCCGCAGCGGCAGGCGTTCCAGAGATCGTCGTCTGCACCCCATGCGGGCGCGATGGTCAGGTGAATCCAGGCCTGTTTGCCGCCTTAAAAAGAGCGGGTGCCACCGAGGTCTATCAGATCGGCGGGGCTCAGGCCATTGCGGCCATGGCCTATGGCACTGAAACCATCAAGCCCGTGACCAAGATCTTTGGTCCCGGCAACAGCTTCGTTGTGGAAGCCAAGCGCCAGGCTTTTGGCGTTGTTTCCATCGACCTGCTTCCAGGGCCCAGTGAGGTCTTGATCCTCTCCGACAGCACGGGTAATCCAGCCTTTATCGCTGCTGATATTTTGGCACAGGCCGAGCATGGTAAAGACAGCCAGGCCGGCTTTATCACCGATGACGCAGCGCTACTGGATGCCGTGATCGCTGAGGTGGAAAAGCAGCGCCAGAAACTCTCTAGACAGGCTCAGTTGGAGCCCGTTTTGGAAAAAGGCGTGTTTCTAATCCTCACCTCCAGTCTCGAAGAAGGAGCAAATCTGGTGAATGCCTACGCGCCAGAGCATTTATCGCTGATCACTGACCGAGAAGAAACCATCCTGCCTTTGATCCGCACTGCTGGTGCCATCTTCCTCGGCAATCACTCACCCGTGGCGGTGGGTGATTTCCTCGCCGGGCCCAGTCATACACTTCCCACGGGTGGAGCCTGCAAATCTTTCCCCGGCCTGACGGTGGACATGTTCCAGCGCCGCACCAGCATCATCCGACTGGATCGTGAGAGCTGCACACGCTCAGAGCCCATCGTGCGGGCTTTCGCGGCAGTGGAAGGGCTTGATGCCCACGGTGAATCTGTCAGCATCCGCACGCGTTAATCCGCCCTATCAATAATGAAACTCCATCGACTCCCCGCCCTCCTGCTTTTCACAACCATCGCTAGTGCAGCTGATCTGCCGCACGTGCCGTCAAAATCCATCGCTGAAAAACAGGAGCTGCTTTTCTCTGATGACTTTCAGGGGAGCGAGCCCGCAAAAGTCTGGCACAAGGTCGTGCCCACTTTCACCGTGGAAAACGGCACGCTGAAAGGCACCCAGACACGTGACCAGGATGTCCCATCAGCCGATGGCAAATCTATTTCTAAAGCTCATGCCGCCGTTCATGGCCTGGAGATTCCGACCAAGGACAGCGTGGTGGAGTGCAAGATCCGCTTTGAAGGCGCGACGATGATCGACGTCGAGTTTGATGACCGCAAATACACCGGCGCTCACTACGGTCATCTCTGCCGTGCCCAGATTCGCCTGAATGGAGTCACCATCATCGACGAACGCGATGGCAACATGCGCAACGACATCCGCGAGATGCGCAATGACCCCACGAAAAAAGAAGAGGTCAACAAGCTGCTCAAAGGTCGCCAAGTAACCTACCCCGCCAAACTAGAAACCGGCAAATGGTATGACCTCGTCGTCGAAACCGTCGGCGATGAGATGCGCGTGACGATTGACGGCAAAGCAGCAGCCTATCTAAAATCCTCCGGCATCGCCCACGCCACCAAATCTAAGATCGAACTGGGTGTCGCAGGCAAAGACGGATTCTTTGATGAAGTCAAAGTCTGGAACGCCAAGGCCCGCAAATAATTGACGCGCATGGCTCGGCTCGAACACCTTTTTTCCTTGAGTCCAGAATTCCTGCTGAGGCGAATATGATCACTCATGAACCGCCCTCGTATCGCCATCATTGGCACAGGAATCTCAGGACTCGGCTGTGCGCACTTTCTCCACCAGCGCTACGATCTCACGCTCTATGAAGCCTCTGACTATGTAGGCGGACACACGAATACAGTGACCGTGATGGAAGACGGTATCGAAAGGCCGATCGACACGGGCTTCATGGTTTTCAATCACCAGACCTATCCCCTGCTCTGCCGACTTTTTAAAGAGCTCGGTGTCGAGACCAAGCGCACGGACATGTCTTTTAGCCTGCGACACCTGCCTACTGGGTATGAATACAATGGCAAGAATCTTGATACCATTTTTGGCCAGCGGAAAAACCTAGCCAGCCCACGTTTCTGGCGCTTTCTGCTCAATATCGCGCGCTTCAATAAAGAAACGATCGAGGCGATGAATGATCCGCGTTTCGAGCACCTGACGCTACGCGAGTACGCTGAAGCTCGCGGCTATGGGCAGGATTTTTTAGACCTCTACATCATCCCGATGGGCAGCGCCGTGTGGTCCACACCACCAGAACTCATGCTGGAATTTCCTGCACGCACCTTGATGCATTTTTGGTTCAACCACGGCTTCCTTGGCATGAAAACCCGTCACCCATGGTGGACGGTCGTCGATGGCAGCCGTCAGTATGTGAGGAAACTCATCCCACCGTTTCAGGATCGCATCCGGCTGAATACACCCGTTCAACGTATTGAGCGGCACGAGGGAAAGGTCATTATCCACACCGCAGGCCAGCCAGCGGAGACCTACGACAAAGTCATCCTCGCCACTCATGCCCCCACTTCTTTGAAGATGCTGGCACAACCAACGGCACTGGAGCAGGAGCTGCTGAGTGCTTTCAAATACCAGCCCAATATCGCCACCTTACACACAGACGACCGTTTCATGCCGCGCGCCCGCCGCTGCTGGGCCTCATGGAACTACCACATCGAATTTGATCCACAAGGCAGCATCCAGCCCAGCACGCATTACTGGATGAACCTGCTCCAAGGTGTCTCTCAAAAGACCAATTACTTTGTCAGCATCAATGCCGCCGAGCAGATGGATCCAGCGAAGGTCATCCGCCGCATCAACTACGAGCACCCGCTTTTTGACCTTCAAGCCATCGCCGCGCAAAAACGACTTCCCGAGCTGCATCAGATCTCTCAGGACCAGAACACCTACTTCTGCGGAGCCTGGCAGCGTTACGGCTTCCACGAAGACGGCTTCATGTCCGCTGTTAATCTCTGCCGAGATCTCCTGGGTGAAGAGCCTTGGTGAATATGAAGGCTGAGTGCTCGGATCACTCGTCCTTGCCTGAACTGCAACTCCGGCCTAAAAATCAGGCCCGATTCTCACCCACTAGCCAACGTCTCACATGCTCACCGGACATCATCTTATCGCAGGTCGCGAAGCCGCTCCTGATCACGCGCCTTTCCAGGCTCTAAATCCTACCACCAATCAGAAATTGGAACCCTTTTTTGGTGAAGCTAACGCGGAACTGGCTGACGAAGCCCTCCAAGCAGCTGATGGAGCTTTTGATTCCCTCTGTACGTCTTATGTTGAGACGCGTGCAACTTTCCTGGACTACCTCGGTGAGGAGATCATGGCTCTCGGCGAGGCGCTCCTTGAGCGTGCGCA
>CANHTV010000067.1 GCA_947463285.1 Verrucomicrobiaceae bacterium
GATTCGGTGGCGTCGTTGGGATAGAGCACCTTGGACACGGTCTCGGCGATGGCTTTTTCGCGCAGCGCTTCGATGTAGCTGCCTTCGTTGAAGACTTGGAAATTGAAGTCTTCATCCGCTTGAGCCTGCCAAAGTCGGAGCACGTTCACAGTGTGGCTGTCGTAACCAACGATGGGGATGTCCCATGGCAGGCCCAGCAGGCATTTGGTGTCCACCCACTCGTAATGGGGATGACCGCAGTCATCGAACTTCTGAACCACGCGCCCGTAGATCTGGACACGCTGACGATAACTTGGGCGTGCGATTTTCCAAGGTGAACCATCACGCATCCAAGCGTCCGGATGTTCGACCTGTTTACCATTGATGAATTCCTGACGAAAGAGACCGAATTCGTAATGGATGCCGTAGCCGATGGCAGGAAGATTGACCGTGCTCAGGCTGTCCATGAAGCAGGCGGCGAGTCGTCCGAGGCCACCATTGCCGAGGCCCATGTCGGGCTCATTTTGCAGGAGTGTATCCAGATCCTTACCCATGCTGAAAAGGGCCTGCTTGGTGACCTCATAGAGCCCAGAATTGCGTAGATTGTTCTCCAAAAGACGGCCCATCAGGTACTCAAGTGAGAGATAATGGACACGGCGCACACCCGACTGACGATGCAGGGAGCGTGACTTCGTGGCGCTATCCATCACTCTGTCTCTGACGGCGAGGCAGGTGGCCACCCACCAGTCATTCGGGCTGGCGCTATCGACGAAGGCCCCAAGGGTGAAGCGAACGTGATTGATGATGGAAGCCTTGATGGCTTCAGGCGTGTTTCCGAGGTCGCAGGGGGCTGGAGTCATGATAGCGGAGAGAGTTGGGAATATACTGGCGGCGAAAATCACGCGCTTCACCAGGTGATCCATTTGGGCAATTCCGCAGGAGCAATGATGAAGGTGATTTCACCTTTGGGTGTCTTGGTTTGATAGTGGTTAAGCACTTGCCGTGCCGGACCACGCTGAAATTCCTCAAACTTTTTCGTCAACTCCCGTGCGACAACGACTCGGTGCTCCGGCGATGCCTTGGCCACCATTTCCAGACTATCGACAATTCGATAGGGACTTTCAAAATACACACTCGTGCAGTCACGCTGCATGGCGGCGAGCAGTTCTTTTTCGCGCTGACCTTTTTTGTGAGGCAAAAAGCCTCCAAAGTAAAAAGGCGTCGTTGGCAAGCCGGAGGCGGAGAGCGCGGTCAGTACAGCGCTTGGGCCTGGCAGGCTTTCGACTCGTAACCCGGCGGCGACTACGCTTTGGACGAGTCTTTGCCCTGGGTCTGAAACGGTGGGCATCCCAGCATCTGAGATGAGGGCGACACTGCCGCCTGATCGAATGTGTGTGATCAATTCAGGGATGCGGCGGGCCTCGTTATGCTCATTCAGGCTGATGAGGCGGTTACGTATCTGATGAGCCGAAAGCAGGCGGCCTGAATGGCGCGTGTCCTCACAGGCAATAGCTGAGACATTTTTCAGCACATCCAGTGCTCGTAGGGTGATGTCAGCTAAGTTGCCAATCGGCGTGGCTACGAGGTAAAGCGCTGGCTCAAGGGCAGACGAAGCTTCACTTAGACCGATTTCACCATCGTCATCCTCAGCGTGAAGCTGCGGTGTCAGCATCTCGGCATCTACTGAGCAGGAAAGCCCCTGTTCAACTGTTTCATCAGTGGCTTCTTCAGGCTCCTGGGTATTCACCATCCTTCAGAGATTTCAGTGGCAATGCTGGCAGATAGACGCTGTGCGGCGTCTTCGAGAGCCTGGGCTTCGGAGTTTTGAACATTGCTGTCCAAGATCACATAGGAATTGGCACTCGCTTGACCGCTGTGGATGGAGCGACCACTGGCTGTGTCGATGATGTTAAAGTTACAAGTCAGGCGCATTTGCAGCTGAGCCGTCCGAAGCACGTTGCGGCGGGATGATCGGAACTGACTGCGATCCACTCGGATGATGTCTCCCTTGAGCACGGCTTCAGCCTGCTCTTTGGTCACGATCTGATAGGAGCCATCCGTCTGTATCTGCTTGATCAAAGCATTGGTCACTGTGGATGCCAGACGCGGTTCCAAGGTCTGGTTTTCAAAGGTCGGCACGGCTAGCTTTGTGATGCCAGCGAGGTGTTTTGGCTTCTGCCCACCAAGCTGATATCCGGCACAGCTGGAGAGCAGAAAACTAAGAGCGAGCAAAAAAAGGCGTGTCGTCATCCGAGAGTTTCAGGTTGGTTTTGACTGAAGGGTGCGGTGATCAGGGAGCTGGTGTCACAGGTTTCGGTGGCATAGGTAGAGAACCTGGAACCGACGGTGCTGGTGGTGTCACCAACGGTGCGTTTGGCGCTGAGGGTACGGGCAGGAGAGCAGGTTTCTCAGTGGAAACGGGTGGCAGGAGGCTGCCTGCACCTGGGAGTATGTCAGTGCCGGGTTTGGTTGGCAGGGCTGGCTCAGTAAGCGGAATAGGGAGGAAATTGTCATCACCAGCTCTCATGCTCGGGCGTTGGCCGAGGCGGCTGAGTTCAGGAGCCATCGGGCCAATGTAATCCTCTCGGTTCTTAAGATTCCGGGCACCAGCGACGGTGTAGTCTTGATCAGGTTGGCCTCTCTTGGCTGCTGCCACGGCATCAGGGTCAATCGCAGCCAGTTCAGCCAGCAGGGTACGGGCTTCAGCAGAGACTTCAGGGGCACCGTATTTTAGAGCTTCATTAAAGTAGATGGCGGCAGCCTTGGGCTTGTTGGCTTTCATGTAAAATTTGCCAACACTCAGAGATTGTCCGGCCTCGACGGCATTGATCTGACGCAAGCCAAGCTCTGCTTCTCCTGCTCGCTCGCCCTTGGGGTTCGTCGCCATGTAGGTATTCAAAGCATCACGAGCGGCTGTGATGTTGGATTTGTCTTCGCTTCGGCTGGCGGCCACACTGCTAATCGAGCCTATGCGGAACTGCGCTTCTCGTGCCTGTTTTGTGTTGGGGTAGTTATCAACCACGCTTTGATAGGCCGCTACCGACTTGTCTTTCTCTGCCAAGTCTTGATAAATCTCAGCGATGCTGAACTGGCATAAGGGCGCGAGCTTGCCGAAAGGGGCATTTTTGATGATTTTGCGATACATCTCGATCACTTCTTCACCGCCCATTTTGACGGGAACAAGGATCAAACTGAGTTCTTTTTTGCCGCCTTTGGCAATTTCAGCAATTTCATACTGTTGCTGGATGGCGTCTTCAAAGCGTGCGCTTGAGCGGTATTGGTCAATGAATGTCTGGAAGGCATCAAAGGAGTCACTCAGGCCACTGCTCTGGCGAACCAGAATGGCATTGGCGTAGGAGGCCTCAGAGGCTGCTACGGTAAAAGGGAAGCTTTTGACGATCTCTTTGTAGATGCCCTGCGCTTTGCCTGTTCTGCCTTCATTTTGATATTCACGAGCCTGCATCAGGCGTGCAGTCGCCTGATTTTCCTGAGCCTGACGCTCGTTCGTAGCAGGGGCTTGCTTATCTTTCGACCCAAATAATCCCAAGAAGGCTGGGCATGGGGAAATAAGTGTGGAAAAGACGGCCAGGATCAAAACAATAGCTGGCAGACGTGGGAGGGTATGATCTCTCATCAGACGGCGATAGTAAAGGAGCGTGAAACAGGCGTCAAGCTGCCAGAACGACCAAACGCATGCCGCATCTTGGTTTTAGTTTGGTGCCTTTTGAGTGCTGGCAGCTAGGCTTAAACAAAAAAGCCGACGACTTTTCAGTCGTCGGCAAATGATCAGAAGGATAGGGCTAAAGCTTAACCTACAGCTTTGACGATTTTGTCAGCAGCGTCAGTCAGACCTTCGGCGCTGGTGATGGCAAGTCCGCTGGCTGCTAGCGTGGCTTTGCCGGCATCGACGTTGTTGCCTTCGAGGCGGACGACGAGAGGGATGTTCAGGGCGACTTCCTGAGCGGCTGCGACAATGCCGTTGGCAATGATATTGCAGTCCATGATGCCCCCAAAGATGTTCACCAGGATACCTTTAACATTAGGGTCACCAAGGATGATTTTAAAAGCAGCCGTGACCTGCTCCTTCGTGGCTCCACCGCCGACGTCGAGGAAGTTCGCTGGCTCACCGCCGTGGAGCTTGATGATGTCCATCGTGCTCATGGCAAGACCGGCACCATTCACCAGACAGGCGATGTTGCCGTCCAGGCCGATGTAATTAAGACCATATTCGCTGGCTGCCACTTCTCGTGGGTCTTCCTCGGTGGTGTCGCGCATGGCCACGACGTCCTTTTGGCGATACAGGGCATTGTCGTCGAAGTTGAACTTGGCATCCAGAGCCACGACTTGGTTATCAGAAGTAATGGCCAGCGGATTGACTTCCACAAGGCAGCAGTCACTCTTCAAGTAAAGATTCCACAAGGCGGTAAAAAGTTTCACAGCTTGGTTGGCCAGAGGGCCTTTGAGACCAAGCTCAGCGGCGACCTTGCGTGCCTGATAGGCTTGCAGGCCAAGTGTTGGGTGAACGAATTCCTTGATGATCTTCTCAGGTGTCTTCTCGGCGACTTCCTCGATGTTCATGCCGCCTTCAGTGCTGGCGATGAGAGCGTGACTGCTACTGGCGCGATCGAAGAGAATCGCAAAGTAGTATTCCTTGGTGATGTCCACAGACTTCGCGATGAGAACTTTGCTCACGAGCTTGCCCTCTGGGCCGGTCTGGTGAGTGACAAGCGTCTGGCCAAGCATTTTGCCTGCGATGTCCTGAGCTTCGGCAGAGGTATTGATGACATGCACGCCACCTTTGAAGCCATTTTTGAAGGTGCCCTTGCCGCGACCACCCGCGTGGACCTGAGCTTTGACAACCAGACCTGCACCACCGAGTTCATCGGCGATCTTGCCAGCCTCTTCAGCGGTTGCAGCGACTTTGCCCGGAGGTGTGGCGACGCCGAATTTTTCAAAGAGTTCCTTGGCTTGATATTCGTGGATGTTCATGTGGGGGAGATTGGGGGAAGCGTGTGCGACAGTAGGAAATCAGGACTAGGCGTCAAGAAGGCAATCGGAGCATTCTTTGGTCTCGCTGTCTTAAATTCAGCGATCATCGGCATTCATGATGCCTCCTTCAAAGGCCCTAGCTCGGACTACTCGACGAGGTAAAGAATGCGCCCACAGCTTTCACACTGAGTGACGACTTCATCTGCACGAAGTTGCTGTATGGTTCCCATGATGACCTTCATGTGGCAACCACCACAGATGCCATGAGAGCAAGGGACGACTGCGGCGTCGGGTTTCTTGGAAAAAAGCCGTGTGTACAGGTCCATTACTGTGCTGTCGATGGGGGCCGCCTGAGTTTTGCGCTCGGCTTCCTCTTCGGCTAGACGAGTGCGCACACCAGCAAAGCGTTCGGTCAAGACGTTGAGTTCATCATTCACCCGTGACTGCGTCTGAGCCAGCTTTGCCTGCGCGTCTTTCAGGACTAACTTTGCGGTTTCGAGCTCTTCCATGAACTCCAACTCTTTATCTTCGAGAGATCGAACGTCATTTTCATAGCGCTGGATTTCCACGCCGAGCGCCTGAAATTCATCGTTTTTGCGAGTTTCAAACTGCTGGTCGTGAAGGCGTTTGATGCTGTTCTGACGAGTTTGGATGTCGAGTTCGACACTTTTGATCTTCACCTCGATTTCTTTGCCTTTGAGTGTTGCCGCTTCTACGGAGGCAAGATCTCCAGCTAGCTGGGCTTTCGCCGCAGCTTCATGCTTCGGGATGTCTTTGAGTTCCTTTTGTAGCAAACGAATCCGCTGATCACGTTCCTGGAGTTGTATGAGTTTAGTGATTTCTGGGAGCATTTTCTAGCATGATGGCGCAGACATGGGGCGCGCGTCAATAAAGCCTTGTCGCAACTTGGGGAATTGATTGAACAAAGAGCATCAAAGTCGAGCAGGGGCTGTATGCTCTTTTGATGTGGATTTGAGTGTTCCTGGTGGCTTATTTCAGGATGATCTGAGTCTTCGGTAGGGCTTTTTTCAATTCGGCGGCTCCAGCGGCGCTGACTTTCGTTTGATAGAGTGTCACCTGTTTCAGGCTTTTCACTGAGGCGAGATGTTTGATGCCCGCATCTGTGATTTCTGTACCAAACAAATTCAGTGTTTGTAGTTTTTTCAGCTCCGACAGTGATTTGAGTCCCGCATCGGTGACTTTGGTTTGGCGCAGGTCTAGTAGCACCAATCTATCCATCTCGGCCACGGTGATCAGGGCTGCGTCGGTGATGATGGTTCTTCCGAGGTCTAGCTGGGCGATGTGCGTTTTCAAAGGTAGTAAAACCTTGATCTTCTCATCATCACACTTGGAGACACCAGTGAGGAAATCTGCACGGAGCAAAGCGCTGTCAGGCTTCAACTGAAAAACCTGGGCTCCGTTTTCACGCGCCTTACTGAGTTCTGCCTCAGCGGCTGGTTTGAGGTCTTTAGCTAGGGCCGCATAGAAAAGGTCATGTTCACGAGGCGCGGCGACTTTTGCGGCAGGAGCGAGGGCTTCAGCGGGAGCGCCTTCCATGTTACCTTTCCATCCTCCAAAATCAGCTCCGGTTTCGATCCATTCCTTGAGGAGTTTGATCTCCTCTGTGGTCATGGCGTCACCTTTGGGGGGCATGAACATGTCGTCATCCTTAGGCAGATTAACCACCTCATACATGTAGCTTTTGGCAAGGTTTCCAGGCACCAAGGCTGGACCATTTTCCGAGCCTTTGAGCATGGCCCAGGCCGCATCAAGGCGGAGATCGCCTTTGGGATTTTTCTTTTTTCCATCTACCACGGACGGTGCGCTATGGCAGTCTAGGCACTTGTTTTGTAAGACGGGCAGAATTTGTTTTTCGAAGTTTACTGCCGCCTGAACGGACGTGCTCAGCAGGCTGAATGAAAGGAGGACAAAAGGAAGGTAAGGATTCACTGAAATGCGCATAGCAGGGTGTTTGTGATGGGGGGATGGTCAGGGCAGGAAACGGCGACTTTCATGCATCCAGCGTTGGAAACGCTTGCCTATCCCCGATTTATCCGGGAAAACTCTGTCATCTCACCAGTCTCATGCCAACTTCACTTGCCACAGATGCCGTCCTACGCCGTTCCACACTGGCCATTGTTATGGGCGGCGGTGCTGGCACGCGCTTATTCCCACTGACCAAAGATCGCGCTAAACCCGCTGTGCCATTGGCTGGTAAGTACCGCATCGTGGACATCCCGATCAGCAATTGTATCAACTCGGGCGTTCGGCAGGTTTATGTGCTCACTCAGTATAATAGTGCTTCGCTGAATCGGCACATCTCTCGCACCTATAAGTTCGATCAATTTACCCGTGGTTTCGTAGAGGTGCTGGCGGCTCAGCAGACGCCTGATGGTGAGCGTTGGTATCAGGGGACGGCGGATGCCGTGCGGCAAAATCTGCGTTACTTCACGGAGAACAACTACGACTACTATCTCATCCTAAGTGGTGATCAGCTCTATCGTATGGATTTCAGGGATGTGATGATGCAGCACATCAAAACTAAGGCTGAGATCACCATCGCCACGCTTCCTGTGACGGCCAAAGATGCTAATGCTTTTGGCATCATGAAGACGGATGCCACCGGGCGTATCAGTGAGTTTGTCGAGAAGCCGAAAGATCCGGCTGTGCTTGATGGATTGAGGATGCCAGAGGAGACGCTTAAAGAGATCGGTCTGGATACTTCAGTGCCACGTTATCAGGCCAGCATGGGGATTTATGTTTTTAATCGTCAGGCGTTGATTGACAGTCTCGATAATGACCTCATGGACTTCGGCAAGAATATCATTCCTGGAGCACTGAAAAAATACAATGTTCACGCCTATAACTTCCAGGGGTATTGGGAGGACATCGGCACGATCCGTTCCTTCTTTGAGGCCAATCTCGACCTGTGCCGCCTCGTGCCTCAGTATGATTTCTTTGACTCAGTGGCCCCGATTTTCA
The DNA here is from genome assembly GCA_947463285.1 of Verrucomicrobiaceae bacterium. Lineage (GTDB taxonomy): Bacteria > Verrucomicrobiota > Verrucomicrobiia > Verrucomicrobiales > Verrucomicrobiaceae > Prosthecobacter. The sequence continues at coordinate 7,951 of CANHTV010000067.1, forward strand.
CTCACGCACGAATTTTGCCGGCCACCAAAATCAACGGTGCTCAAATTCGTGAAGGCTTGATCTCGGATGGTTGCATCATCACCGATGCTCATATCGAAACGGCAGTCATCGGTGTCCGTGCCATCATCGAAACCGGCACGACACTGCGCGAGGTGATCATTATGGGCGCTGATTATTATGCGGGTGCCGCTGGCACTGACCCAAATAAACCTGCTCCGGGCATTGGCAGAAACTGCCGGATCGAGCGCACCATTATCGATAAAAATGTCCACGTCGGTGACAACGTTGTCATCACGCCTGATGGCAAGCCTGAGAATATGGACAGTGAGCTTTTTCATATTCGAGACGGCATTGTGGTGATTCCCAAAGATACCGTGATTCCCTCAGGTACGTGGATCTAAGGATCAAAGAAAAACCTCATATCAGTCTGCTGCTTTAGACAAAGCTGGCCTGACTAAAATGAGGTCTTCGTTTTGACTGTATACTTTTACAGGCGGCGTTCCCGCACCTCGGAGGTGACTTCGCTGAGGAAGTCCGCGATGGGTTTAACGCCCAGATCACCGCGCTTGGCATGACGCACGGCCACGCCACCAGCAGCAGCTTCTTTTTCACCGAGGACGAGCATGTACGGCACCTTGTCGAGCTGCGCGTTACGGATCTTGGCACCGATTTTATCAGCGTCGTTATTCAGCGTCACGCGCAGACCAGCGGCTTTGAGTTGAGCAAAGGTGTCATCCGCGAAAGCGTCCACCTTTTCACTGATGGTAAGGATGCGAACCTGTTCGGGGGCGAGCCATGTCGGGAAATGACCCGCAAAGTGCTCGATGAGCACGCCCGTAAAACGCTCCATGCTGCCGAATGGTGCACGATGGATCATCACGGGGCGATGCGGTTTGTTGTCCGCTCCTGTGTAACTTAGGTCAAAGCGGATCGGCAGCTGGTAGTCCACCTGCACGGTGCCAAGTTGCCATTCACGTCCAATGACGTCTTTGATCACGAAGTCGATCTTAGGACCGTAGAAAGCGGCTTCACCGGGCTCTTCGGTAAATGGCACGCCGAGTGTTTTCGCAGCTTCGCGGCAGGCGGTTTCAGCGCGATCCCATTGCTCAGGATTGCCGGCATATTTTCCACTATCAGGATCACGCAGACCGACGCGCACGCGGTAATCAGACATGCCGAGGGTGTTGAGCACGATTTTCACCAGCGACAGACAGCCCAGTACTTCAGCGGCGACTTGATCTTCGGTGCAGAAAAGGTGTGCATCGTCCTGGGTGAAACCACGGACACGGGTCAGGCCATTCAGTTCACCGCTCTGCTCCCAGCGATACACAGTGCCAAACTCGGCAAGGCGCACTGGTAGGTCGCGATAGCTGCGCGGCTGACTGGCGAAGATCTTGATGTGATGCGGGCAGTTCATTGGCTTCAACAAGAAGCCGTCGAGTAGCTTCTCTGCGTCCATGATGCGATCCTGACCGATGACTTCACGCCCGGTGCGTTCATTGATTTGATTGGCAAACTGGGATGAAACAGCATCCAGCCGGGAAGTCATTTCCGCACAACCGCAGCCTTCATGAGCGATCTGCTCCAGCGCATCAGGCTCGACGATGGCAGGGAACTGCGCGTCTTTGTAGTATGGGAAGTGGCCGCTGGTCTTGTAGAGCGCCAGCTTGCCGATGTGCGGGGTGAAAACCTGACTGTATCCCTGTTTGCGCAGTTCTTCGCTGATGAAGTTTTGCAGTTCCTGGCGCAGGACAGCACCGTTTGGAGTCCAGAGGATGAGGCCTTGGCCGACGTCTTCGTCGATGTGGAACAGGCGCATCTCTTTGCCCAGCTTGCGGTGGTCGCGCTTCTTGGCTTCTTCGAGGCGGACGAAGTAAGCTTCCAGCTCCTCCTTGCTCTCAAAAGCTGTGCCATAAAGGCGTTGCAGCTGGGGCTTGGTTTCATCGCCCATGTAAAAAGAGGAAGACACCGAGGTGAGCTTTACGTTCTTGCACTTGCCACTGTAGCCGACATGAGGGCCGGCGCAGAGGTCGATGAAATCGCCGTTTTTAAAGCAGGAAATCTGCTCGCCGTCCGGGATTTTGTCGATGAGGTCCAGCTTGAAGACGCTGGGATTCCCTGGTCGTTCGGTGAGACCTCCGAGGCGACCGCTTTCCGCCATGGTTTTGGCTTCTTCACGGCTGATGCCGATCCATTCAAACTTTTGGTTTTCCTTGGAGATTTTTTTCATCTCGGCCTCGATCTTCTCGAAATCATCCGGCGTGATGCGGTGCTTCATCTGGAAGTCGTAGTAAAAACCGTTCTCAATCGGTGGGCCGTAGGCAAACTGGGCATCAGGCCAGATGCGCAGAATGGCCGTGGCCATGATGTGGGCACAGGAGTGGCGCAGGCGCTCGATGTCTGACATCTGGGCGCGTTGTTCGAGAGTCTTGCGTTCGGTGGACATAAAAGGGGGCGCATTCTGGCGCAGGATGCGAAGAGAGCAAGGCTCAGCCCGCATTTCTAACATCCTACGATGAAGCGCTAAACGGTTGATCTAAGAGCACCAAGCCAGAAGAGATCCCGACATCTCTCACAATCCCTTTGGCATCCAGGGCTCCAGCTGACTTACGGCTTGTTTGGCCGAGTCACTGACGGGAATGCCCCAGAAGTCAAAAAAGGGACCGAGGTTCTTCTGAGTGATCTTGGAGTAGCGAATGAGGAATTGATCCCGCGCTTCGTCGTTGTTTTTCGGCGCTGGGCCTTGGCTGTCATCGGCAAAACTGTGCAGGTAGCTCTGCCAGCTTTCCCAGCCAAAGCTCTGCACGAGCTGAATGTAGGTCGTCAGAGCGAGGAAGGGGTCGCTCTTCCAGGCCTGCCATTTGTCGGAGGCACGTTTGATTTTTTGGATGTTTTCCTTCCGAGCCTCTTCAGTGATGGCTGGGTGGCCGATCAGCCAGTCTTTTTTCAGTACGGCGTCATAGCAATACATGCCGATGACGTTGTTCGTGACCTCGCCCGTGCCGTCGAAGGTAAAGGTTGGCCGCTGGTGGTTATGGCCGATCTCATGGTAAAAGCCCCAGCCTGGGAATTTCAGCCGCCCGAAGGTGGTCATCTCTGGCGCGGCGCTGGTGGGGATCATGATGGGATAGCCGCTGTGCATGTAGCCCGCGCTGATCTGGACATCTGCCACGATGCGCTCCGGGCGACGGCGCTCAGCGGTTTGATTGCTGACGTCATCCTGCGCAGTGACCACTTTTTGCCAGAATCCCATCAGCTCCGTGGGGTTGTTGATGGCCCTGGCGACGGCGGTAGGGCAGGTGATGATGAGATTCTCGCTGGCCAGCTCGGCCCATGGCGCGGGGCGTTCACGGATCTCACTGTTCCATTTGGCGTCGTCATCTTGGCCGAGCACGAAAAGCGGTGCTGGGATGCCGTTCTTCACGGTCACTGAGAAAGCAGCTCCGGCAGCATTGCGACGGGGCACTTCGATGTAAATGAGACCACCAAAAGCGCTGACGATCTTGGTTTCAGCTGAGGTGATGGGCACGGATTTCGTGATGTCAGGCGCACGCATCCAGGAGTCCAGATGATACAGCGTGTCACTGTGGCAGCCGATGCGCACGGCGTAGCCTTGATTGCTGATGTTTTCCGGCACTGTCACGGTGACGACCTCCCCAGCTGCGGCGTACAGGCCGGTGCTCGTCCAGTCGGGTATGCTCGGTTTGATGGCTATTTCACGTGTCACACGTGCGGCATCTGCCGGTGCCTTGCCTGGAAAGACCTCATGGGCAGGATGTGCCTGCGTTGTTTCGCCACCCGTGAGGCGCAGCATCCGTGTCTCCATACCCAGGCGCAGACGTGCAGCATTGTCCTTGGCTGCTGTGAGCGGGGTCTGGGCGGTTGGGATCATCGTCTCAGTCGAGGAGTTTCCCAGCGCAGCCACCACGGCATCACGCAGGCTGCTGCGCTCCGGAGGTTGTGCGGCTAGGGCGATCTGGATGGCATTGGTTGCCTGCTTGATGGCCTCAGGGGCTAGAGCAGGGCCGCCTTCGCGCTGTTTTTTAATACTGCTGATGGCTGTAGCGGCATTCACCATGGCGGGCAGCTCCTGGCGTGCCTCGAAGCTACGCACTTGGTCAAACGCGCTCATGTCCGTGATGGCGACCCCTGCGCTCATCAGCGCCAGATTCACCCCATGGGCCAGGGCCAGTTCCTTGCCGCCGCTGGTTTGGCTGAAAGCCCAGCCCGTCATGCCTGCGATGACACCGCCACCGCCTTTGACGTACTCTGTGATGGCGGCTCCCTCC
>CANHTV010000068.1 GCA_947463285.1 Verrucomicrobiaceae bacterium
CCAGCGACGCGATCCGCACCTTGTTCGCCGCCGAGTCATTCGTGCTCAGCCACAGCTCGCAATCATCATCGCCACTCACATAGAAGGTGTAGTTGCCCGAGGCCGAAGGTGTCAGAAAAGCCCGCATCCGCACCCCGTAGCGCTCCGCCCAGTTCACCGGCGAGGCAAAGCTAGCGTCCACCACGCGCAGCACCGGCGCTGAGGGGAAATTCTCCGCCAGAGTCAGGTCGGAGATGGTGCTGCCATCCAGATTGCTCCAAACCTCACGCAAAACGCCGGAAGTCTGGGCCTGAGCAGCCATCGCAAGCATCATGAAGATGCTGCAGAGAAGAGTGAGAAGCTTGTTCATGCCGGGGGAAATACTCCTGGATTATAATATAATTTTAAGAATTAAGGAGGGTTTATGCCAGGTTTTTTGTGTGACGAAATCAGTGCCCGAGTTGGCACGGGGATGTGGTTTTGAGGCAAGCCGATGGCTCAGTCGTTAAGCCACGTCCTGATACAGATACTTCTGGAAGCCCGCGAAGGCCTTGCCCACATCACTGCCTAGATCGGCCACGGCGTCTTGGATGGAGTTGTGATAACGCAGCCTCAACAGTGGCGTGAGCTTCTCCTGGTCGAGTTCCTCCACGCCGACGCTGATGTAATGCGAGAGCACGAAGTCGAGGAAGACCTGCTGCTTGCTGCTGAAGTGCGTGCTGATCTCCACCTTCGCCTTGGCGGCGCGTTCTTCCCGCGTCAGCGGCGGCAGGGCGTAGGCCACATGGGCAAGCACGTCAAAGAGGTCGCTCTGCTCGGCGTCGATGATGGTTTGCATCTCGGCGAGCTGGTTTTTGCCGAAGCCTTTCTCCGCGAGGCCTTCGAGCAGCTTCTTCCGAGTCTCCGGCTCGCTCCACAGGGCGCGGAGTTCGTCTTCGTTTTGGAAAAACTCTGGCAGTTTGCCGAAGAGCAGCTCCATGAATTGCTGCGACGACATTGGCGTGCCGTCGGGATGCCAGAAGCTCGTCATCATCATGTGCTGGATGCTGCGCACCTTGCCATCGGCGAGCTTCACCTTGGCCTTCTTCTTGCCTTCACACTGGCAAGGGCGCTTGGCGCACACGGGGCAAGGACACACGCAGGGAGCCTGCTCGCAGTCTTCGCAGGGTTTCGGCTTCGTTCATGCGGTGTAGGGGGCTGATTGATTCGTCTCACGGGTCAGCAGAAGCAGCAATCGTGGGTTGATAAACAACCGCTCTTTCCCTGCCTGCTTTTCCTCCAGCACGCCGATCCGCACGAGTTCCTTCAGGTAGGCCGACGCCGTCTGGCGCTTGGCGATGCCTCGATCCACGAGATTGCTGATGCGGCAGTAAGGAAACTCAAAGACCGCATCCACCAGCTCCCGGCTGTAAATCTTGGGCAACTGCTGCCGCACATGGGCAATGCAGCCTTCCTGAAGTTGGCGAATCGCCGCGATCTTGCCCGTCGTCCAGCGGGCCGTCTCGGCGATGCCTCTCAGGATGAAAACGATCCACGGTTCCCAGGCTTCATCGCGGGTCACACCCAGCAGCAAGCGATAGTAGTCCGCCTTCCATTGAATGATGTGACGGCTCAAATACAGGATCGGCAGCGTGAGCAGCCCCGACTGGATCATGAACAGGCTGTTCAGCACCCGCCCAGTGCGCCCGTTCCCGTCGGTGAAGGGATGGATCGCTTCAAATTGGTAATGCGCCACGGCCAGCCGGATGAGCGGGTCCAGCTCCACCTGCTCATGAAGGAACCGCTCCCAGTTCGCCAGCAGATCGCGCAGATGATGCTCACCGACCGGTGGCGTGTAGATGATTTCCTGGGTGCGTTCATTGGCCAATGTCGTCCCTAGCACCCTCCGCACCGTCATTGCTGTGCCCTTGATCTTGCTGCACACCTCCTCCGCCGTACGGGTATTCATCGGGTGCTCCGCCAGCGTCCGAAATCCTTCAAGCAGGGCTTGGCTGTGGCGCAGCGCCTCCTTCGTGTCCGCATCCGCCCCGCTTTCGCTTTCGCGGAATTGGAAAAGCCGGTCCGCCGTGGTCACGATGTTCTCGATCTCCGAACTCGCCTGCGCTTCCAGCAGCGGCAGCGTGTTGATCAACACGCCTTGATTGGGGATCAATGCCGCCGCCTGCTTCAGTTCTGCCACGGCGGCACGAGCCTCAATGCATTGCTTGAGGATCAGCTTCGTCTCCATGTCCCCACGGGGCGGCAGCAGAGGTAGGCTGTCGAAGGGCTGATCAGGACGCCATCGCCCCGTCATGTTCACGTTTTCCTGAGGAATCGACATGTTATGAGCTTATGTCGATGCCATCGACATGTCAATCCATCGTGTCGATAGAATCACATTTCATCAACTTGATTGACCGCCAAGGCCCTTAATCTGTATAAAAAGGGCTCTTTTCTTATCACGTTCGCCAGCTCATGGAAAGGAAAGCGCCTTTTCTTTCCATGAGGCGGCTCACCTATCGACGGCATCCGTCTGCGCTCCGTCACAACTCCCCGGCAAAGGCCTGGTGCAGCAGCGCCTTCTTCAGCGCCTCCAGCGCGGCGAGCTTCCGCTCGTAGAGGCGGGCGAGGCGTTGGGTTTCGGCGGACAGGGCGTCGAGTTGGGCTGCGGTGGCTTTCTGTTCTTTCAGGGAACGCAGTGGCACTGGAAGCAACTTCATCGTCACGCTCGACAGGTTTGCTTGCCGTGTACCGTTCGCCGTAGTGTAGAAGATAGCCGTCATCAATGATGTCGTGCCTAATGGCATCGAACTTCATGATGCGTTGATTCATCAGCAAGGTGTGGCCGCAGTCTGGTATCCTGACGGCTAAACCGTAGTCCTCTTTGCCGGTAGTTCCGGTGAGAGACATGATGATGTCGCCTTCCTCCAAGAGGTAGCGCGAATGTTCGGTCGCAAAGCTGTCGGGGTAAAAAACGGGACTTCGATCAAGGTCGAGTTGGTCAAAGAAGACGGGCGACTTCAGCCACAGATTGACGAACTCGCTGCTTACCTCGGCGGTTCGTTTCATCCAAAGGACGCTCGCGTCTTTGAAATAGAACCTGTCGCACTCTCGAACGACATGTGCGTTTCCGATTGTTCCAATGGCGGTGATGACAATATCGTCGGCTTTCGGGACACCGTATTCCTTCGACAGTTCAGCAAAGTGTTCCTCGGATATGAATAGCTCGTTGTCCACGAAACCGTCGGCTGCGTCAAAGCTCACTCTGCGGAGATCCAGGTGCTGGTGAGGGAGGTTTTTCTGAGGGCCTCGGTGAGCTGGCTGGGGTTCCATCCTCGGGCGGTTCGGGGTGGGACAGGGGCTTGGTTTTCCAAGGGAAGAAAGCGGATGATGAGCTGGTCTTTGGCGTCCCAGTCGGGTTCGGCGGTGATGGCTGACTTTTGGTTGGCGAGCAGGGTGTTGATCTTGGCGGCTTGGTCCGCCTGGGCATACGCGGGCACTTTCAGGCGCAGGCTGGCTTCATACGGCGTGCCGTGCAACGGTGGGGCGTCATGCACGGCCTGGGCGATCTGCTGGGCGCTGACGGTCTCGGTGGTAAAGGAGACGGTGGCATAGCCTTCGAGGCCTTCTTTCATGAGCACTTTTTGGATGCCATCGAGCCCGTAGATAGATTGTCGCACGGACTCGGTGCAGGCGGCGCATTCGAGGCCGGAGACAAAGAAGGTGAGGGTATCTGTCTTCGCCTGGCTGGCCGGTGGCGGCGGGGTAGGGGCTGCGGGCTTGCAACCCGTGAGCAGAGCCAGGCTGGCGAGGGCGATGGTGAGGCGTTTCAACATGGGCTGGGCAGAGAATACCCGGCGTGAGGCGGGCTCAATGAGTTTCACCCGGTGATTCACTGTGCTGATCGTGGCGCACGAGTCGCTCCGAGATGCGTATTGCCTTCCCGAAAGGCGGACGCATGGTGAAAACATGAAAGCGCAGTTTTATCAGTTCAATCTCGGCGGACGGCAGCTCGGGTGGCCGGCGAAGGTGCTGCTCGGCGTGCTCGCGGTGGCGGGTCTGGCCGTGCTTCTCAGTGTCGGCCTGATGGCGGCGGTGTTTGCTGTGGCTGCCTTTGCCATAACTCGCCTGGTGATCGGGCTGCGCCGCTCTCTGGGGCTGGCTCCAGCAGCTCAGGAGACGAGCAGGGAGCGCCGTGTAGCCGTGCCGGCGGAAGTGGATGTGGCGGGTGAATCAGTGGCGCGTGAGATCGAGGTCGAGGTGCTGCCTGCTAAGCGGGAGAAGTGAGTTTCTCATCTTTTGTAGAAGAGGCTCTGCCACCCCCTTCAGGGCTTCCTAGAGGCGGGCCGTTCAGCGTGCCTTGGTGGATACCACCTTGGCAGCTTTATCCGTGACCTTCATTTCCACCAACTTGCTCAGGACCTCCAGCGCGGTATTGATCTGCGCAATCTCAGCTGCCTGCTGCTTCTTCAGCGCGTCGATTTCTCTCGCTTGGGCCTCTACCCTAGTCGTTTGGGCCTCTACCTTGGCGGCGAGCTTGTCACGGTCAGCTCTCACCGCAGCTAGCTCCCGTGTGGTTGCTTCCTGCTGTTTGGCCAGCTCTTGGGTGGCACTCACATTCAGCATGGCGATGGCGTCGTAGTCCACACTGCGCACGTCACGGCGCTCCACGCCATAGACAAAAACCTTGCCGTTCAGCTTTTCCTGCGATTCTACGGTGAAGCTTTCTTTACCAGCGGAGGAGACCCTCAGCTCCAGCTTCTCCTCATGGCCATCTTTCTCCACATGGATGCGCACAAGATCCCCGGCCTTGACATGGATGGCACCTGCCACGGTCACTTGGTTTTCTCGGATGGTACCCTGCTGATAGATGTCCGGCACAAATTGAGTGGAAAGCGTCACTGCGCTGGGAAGGATCTTTTCGACTTGTTGGGCGATCACTTTCTTTTGCACCGTGCGGCCATGCTGCACTTGGTCTTTCATCTGGTACTCGGTGATCTGAATCTGCTTCAGCAGACCCAGGTCCTTCTCCTTATCACTTACGCCTTTGATGACCTTCAGGCGCTCGTCTGACCAGACCAATCCCGTCACACAGGAAATGCTGCTTTCGGTGATGATATGACCTCTGGCAAAAATGCTAACCGCTTGGTTTCCGTTAATCCAAGGTGCTGTGATGGCGGTGTGGTAGGGATTATGTAGGTTGTTTGGCCCGCCTATGATCGATGGATCTATGTAGTGGTTTGTTGCTGAAATGTATCCATCATAACTTCCGATATCGACATGAAGCGGCGCACGCGGGCTTGTTATATGGGTCCCGATGCCGATGCGTCCGGAGCCTTGGAAGAGAAGGTTGTTACCATTGAAGTTTACTGCTCGTGTGCCCGTGAGGCTACCATTTGAGTTGTAAAGGTTGGAGCCATCCACCTGTCTTCCGTTCACCGTCAGGGCCGCTACGCTGACCAGACCTGTCGCAGTCAGATTGTGGGTGGTAAGATGGGCAGTGGTGAGAGTTCCGTTCACCCACATGCCTGGTGCGGTGATCAGACCGGTCGCAGTCAGATTGTGGGTGGTAAGATTAGCTGTGGTGAGACCATCTGTTTCCACCAAGTCCCACAGCTTGATGCGGCGTTGGCCTGACACAGCGCCGGCTCCCACGATGTCTAGTGCGTTCAGTTTGCCAAAGACCTGATAGCCGATTATGCCTGCGTTGCCGTCTTTACCTGCGACGCCCGTGCCAAATTCCATGAAGCGGCTGCCGTTCATCTTCACCGAGGCAGCGTTGAAAACGAAGTTTCCAGTCCCAACCAGAGACAGGTTGTTCGCGCCCATGGTGATGGTGCGTCCGCTGCTGAGTGTGCCATCGGAGTTGTAGAGATTGGACCCGTTTATCGGAATGCCATTCACCGTAAGGGCTGTGGCAGAAACCAATCCAGATGCGGTTAGGTTGTGTGTGTTTAGGCCGGATGTTTCGATCAGATCCCAGATCCTTACCCGGCGTTTGCCCGAGACGGCACCAGCGCCCACAATATCCAGGGCATTGGAGTTGAAGGCATTGTAAGCAATCATCCCTGCGAATGGATCCTTGCCTTCAATGCCTGCCCCAAACTCCATGATACGGCTACCGTTCATTTTTACCGAGGCGGCGTTGAACACGAAGTTTCCAGTTCCATTCAGAGACAGATTATGATTGCCCATCGTGACAATTCTGCTGCTGGAGAGTATGCCATCTGCATTGTAAAGATTGCTCACTGGCGTGGTGGAGACTGCTGTGAGGCGACCTTTGGAATCCACATTGATGACCGGAACGGCACTGCCGCTGCCATAGGTGCCTGAGACTGCGCCACTATCTGCCAGGCTGATGGTGCCGGTGGCGGTGATGGGGCCTCCTGTGAGTCCAGTGCCGGTGGCGATTTGAGTCACCGTCCCTGAGGACACGGTGACGGTGCCACCGCCATTGCTCAAGGTCAGTGAATTGCCTGAGAGACTGAGAGTTTGAAGTTCATTGGTAGAGCTGGTGTCTGGTAAAATAACGCTGTTGCCGTTGCTGATGCTCAGCGTGCTGCCGGAGAGCGACAAAGTCTGTGTGCCTGTGCCGGCTGCGATGGTCTGCCAGGTGGCGTTGCCGCTGGCATCAGAAGTCAGCACTTTGCCCACACCAGGGCCACCACTAGTGATTTTCACAGAAGGAACAGTGAGGCTGTTAGAGACTACAAGGTTGTCGAGGATGCGAACGACGCGTGGAACATTGGGAGGGCCAGCGCCCGTGATGTCGAGCGTGCTGTTGCCTGAAGCGTTGTAATAGACCTTGCCAGCATTTGGCTCTTTGGTCGCAATGTCGGCACCAAATTCTATGGAACGTCCCCCATAGACCTTAATGAGGTCGGAGGCAAAAATCAGATCGCCCGTGGAGCCACTCAAAACGAGGTCGCTGCTACCTAAGGTCACCGTGCGGCCACCGCTGAGTGTTCCATCAGAGGTGTAAAGGTTACTGACTGTCGCGGTGGAGACTGCTGTGAGGCGACCTTTGGAATCCACATTGATGACCGGAACGGCGCTGCCACTGCCATAGGTGCCTGAAGCTGCGCCGCTATCTGCCAGACTGATGGTGCCGGTGGAGGTGATGGGGCCTCCTGTGAGTCCAGTGCCAGTGGCGATTTGAGTCACTGTGCCGGCAGCGGAAGGAAGGGGAACTGTGCCACCGCCGTTGCTCAAGGTCAGCGAATTACCAGATAGACTGAGAGTCTGAAGCTCATTGGTGGAGCTGGTGTCTGGAAGAGTGACGCTGTTACCGTTGCTGATACTCAAGCTGCTGCCGGACAGCGCAAGGGTCTGAGCGTCCTTGCTGGTGGTGGGAGATTGCCAGGTGGCGTTACCATTGCTGTCAGAAGTCAGCACTTTGCCCACGCCAGGGGTGCTGCCAGTGACCTGCAGTGATTCGGTGATCAGGCTGGCTGTATCAATACCAAAGCTGTCAATCAAAGTACTCACACCCGTGGGTGCAGCCCCTTCGACCCCTTGCATCACCTGAAGTTCGGAGACCTTGAGCGACAAAAGATCCTCATAAAGCCCCTCATAACTCCTCACTTGCGCGTCAGTTTTGGTGTAGAGCAGCTGCCCGTGCAATGGTGATTGAATCTTTTTGAAGTTTGCTTTGAGCGTGTTGAGCAGCTTGCCTTCTGGCGAAAATTGCTTGATAACGACGAACAGGGGGCTTGTTCCGTGAATGAACGTTGCCGTAGAAGTTGGTGTTTCGGTTACCCACTTTCCGTCTTGGCCGACGACCGCTTTGCCCACAACTCCAATGGCATGGCTGACTTCGATAACATGACCGGGTGAACCGTTGCCATTAAACTGGAGATAAAGGGGCGAAGTGTTTGAAGAGAATGCACTTGTGACTGTAAAAGTTGTGTCCAGTGGCGGATTAGGCGGAAAACGAGTCAACATCAGCAAGGTTGTGGCAGTGGAGGTGTTGCCGAGCGAGTCTGTGGAGGAAAAACTCCACAATTCATTGGGCCAGGGTTCTGCGGGCCACTCGACATCCATATTCCATCGTCCATCTGGGCCAGCGGTGGTCACTGCTTTGAGCACGCCTAGAGTGCCTGAGGCTTTCACGATGGCCCCTGCTTCACTTTGGCCAGTGATTGTTTTGACGACAGCTCCGTTCTGAGAGGTCCATTTCTGGCTGATGCTGCTGAGAGCAGGCGGCGGGCTGCTGTCAATTCGCAGAGATAGGGGATTGGATTGAACTCCATACAGCAGCCAATCACCGGCTGGATAAATGTTGGCTTTGAATAAATTAGCACTCGCGTCCAGACTAAAGTCTTCTTTTGGAAATTCCTTGCGGTCCACGTAGATGACCATCTCGCCGAGACCATCAAAAGACTTCGAAACAGGAATGCTTAGCCATCGAGCAGCATTGCCTTGCGGTATGTATAAATAAATTTTATCAGAGGGCTCGAACAATTTGCCGAGGCTCTTCAGCCGTAAGCAGACCCATTGGTCGCGGGGGCCAATAGATATCGTTGAACTACCGGACATCCCCGAAAGTTGATAGTTTTCAACGTAGGGTAGCCATACTCCGCACTTCAGCTTACCTGTGCTAATCCATAAAGAGGCGACCCAGTCTGCCGCTCGCCCCCTCTCGTTTACTTCTTGAATCACACCATAAATGATCGTTGCCGTAAGAGCTACGGCACCGATAACTGTCGCAATCGTGCCAACGGTGACTAGAACGGCACCGATCGTGCCGCTCAATCCCACAATGGTGACGAAACCTTCTGCGGCACTGCAAAGACCTTCAATGATCGTGAGGATCGAAGAGGTGATGCCCAATGCGGCTGCGGGTCGATCGTTAGAGAGCTGCTGAATGGAACCTAACATTCCTAAAATTCCGGCTGCGACATTGGCAACACCCCCGACTGTTTTGGAGGCTGAGGCAACTGTTTTCAGCCGCGCGGTGTATGACTTCAAAACTGCTGGGTCAGAGATCTTCAGAGCTGTCGTAGCGTATTTTGAGGCAGCCTCGCCAAGTGTGACTGCTATTTTGAATGCGCCTACACTGAGTTGAGCGATGGAAGTGGGGGACTTCGTGATCGAGCTCGGATCACTGCTTGCATTCAAGGCCAATGCCGCGGATGCGATAATCGCCGAGGTGGCATGCAGCAGTCCGCGTGTTCCGGCTGCGTTGAGACTGGGAAAGAGCTTGGCAAGGTCTTTGCTGTCACGAACTTTATCCAGGGCACTAAGCAGGGAAGCGGGTTGTTTTAGAGACGTATCCCAGATGACCTTGAGAACTTTGAAAACATCACCGCGATTTACGGGTTCAGAGAGTCCCGGCATCGTCAGGGCATTTGGGTCATCTATCAGAAGCTTGTTCAGATACAGCTCGACCTTGACTGGATCAATATTGTCCTGGCTATCCAGGAACAATTCACGCATGAGATTTAAGTCCGTCATGCCAACTAACTCATCAATCAAAACGGTAGAGGTCTTGTTGTGAAGGCTCGCGTTGAGTGCGTCCACATCTGTCTGTGGCAGGCAGGCGATGTAACCTGCGACCGCTTCAAAATAGATCGTTAGGGCTTTTTCCACACTGAGTTGGTTTCTGAGAAGGGAACTCAGAAGGCTGCCATCCTTGATCGCATCTACACGTGACCGAATCGAGGCGAAACTGTTTGGCATGGCTAACTGCAATTCATCGCCAAGCTGAGAAGCCAGCTTTAATGGGGAGGTGACTTCTGCCCCCAATAAATTTCGGTAGAACCGGATCTGCCCGGCATAAAACAGCAATGAGCTTCCAGTGAAACCTGCACTTTTGACAACGGTGAAAGCATGGTTTGTGACGGATAGCGTGTCTGAAGAGCTTTCATTTTTCCAACGACCTGGAGAGTAAACTTGGTTGTAATGGTTGGCGATTGATTGATACAGCCGGTTATCTGCAGTTCGCTTATCTGTTCCGTTGTCTAAAAAGGATTGGGCCGGGCCCGTCACCGCACCGGACATCCAGGTTAACCAAAATTTTGTTTTGTCGGCATAGAGCGTCTGAACGTCTTCATGTGCCCATATCCTGTTAATGGCTGAAAGGCAGCTTGCACGAGAATCGGCAGGTGAGGCCCCGCTTTCATAATATTTTTTCCAGTAACCAGCACCAATGCCAGCCTCGAACCGGTGCATATCATCCGTCAGGACGAACAGCACCGCTGCCTTCGTGTCAGCCGTGATGCTTTTTCCCGAGGGAGTGTCCAATAGGTCGAAGAAGTTTGCCGGGACTGAATCAAGTGATCCTGTGTGACTTAATCCAACAGAGCGAAATGCGCCGTTGTTGAGGAATTCGATGAAAGTGGATTCCGAATTGGGGGCGTCGGATGAATCAATCCAGCGTGTTAGGTCACCGGCGGTAAGCCATCCGTCTGGATTTCGCAGAGCCACAGCACTTGGATCGTCGGTTGGCGCAAAAGCCTCCAATTCGTGGAACATCCCCGGACTCGACCAGAAACGGCAGGCCGCACGAACGTCAGAGTCTAGATTTGTCTGTGTTGCTGCTTTCTCCAGCCAGGGACGGTCAACCCGCGCGGAAGTTGTTTGGATGTTATTGAGATGATCACGTAACTTGATCGAAATTTCACGAAGCACTGTCCAGGGTTTGCCGGAGTCCCAAACTCTGGGAGTGGGTGTAACCGCGGCTTCGGCAGTTTGATAAATGAACAAAGGCTGAATGAATAACAGCACGTTCAAGCTGAGAGCTACCAATGCGCGAAAGGATGATTGCATAAAAATTTAATTTAAATATTTAGGTTATTATATTAACCCTTAGTTAAATTAATATATGCGATGCGATTTTTGGCGACTGTTTCAGTGTGAATAGATTGTTGCAGAGCTAACAGTGCCAGCGCAGAAGGACTTTAATCCGCAGATTGAATGCAAGAGGGACTTTGCCTCAAAGACGCATTGATTGAGTGGTATCGGCTCAAGTTGACTTTGATTTGCGGATACCATGAGCAACTTGTCATGCTTGTGGCGCGGACCGCCGCGCTTCTCGGCTTTACTGATGGGGCTCTTGAGTGAACTGTGTTTTGACGGCGTTGAGGATACTCTGAAATTGCAGCTGGAGTTCCGGCTGGATGATTCCCTGATCAGGAATGAAGTTTTGATAGTAGGAGGGCAAAGAAAAGCAGCTGATGACTTTTGCTCCCATGTAGGGGAATGTTACGGCTGCCGCGTTGAGAACAGTTGCCCCACCACGAGCCCCCGGCGATGTTGCCAGCAAAAGCATTTTTGTTCCCAGGAAGGTTTTTTCGCGACAGCGTGAGGCCCAGTCGAGGAGGTTTTTGAATGCTGCGGTATAGGAGCCGTTGTGCTCGGCAAAGGAAATGATGACCAAGTCTGCGGTGTCGAGCCTGGCGAGGAAATCCATGGCTGACGGGGGAATGCCGTGTTTTTCCTGCAAATTAGTGGAGTAAAGGGGCAGAACATAGTCTTGCAGGTGCAACACCTCGGCCACAGGGTCGATTTGTTGTGCCGCAAAAGTGGCAAACTGCTGGTTGATGGATTTAGAACTGGTTGAAGCTCCGAGGGCGATGATTTTCATGGGGGTGGTATGGGTTTAGGGATTGATGGCAGTGGGGGGACCCCTCAATTTAATTGGCGATGGAAAAAAGGATGCGTCGCACTTCCATAATCGCCTCTGGGTGCTGATGTACACCATGGCCTGAGGGCACGATGAGCTCACTTTGAGCGCTATCGAGGTGACTGCTCCAATAGGGAACAAAACCATCCGAGCGTGCAAGCTGCGGTTGATCCTTGTTCCGCCCCTTGCCGCGATCACCCACAATGGAGTGATGGGGAATGCTGCTCACGATTGGAAACTGGTTGATGGTTTTGACGAAACGCTCATTCGGTGAAAGTGTGTCCACACTGGTCGGAACCTTGTTGAGGTCGAGCATGCCGCTTGCTTGAGTCATCAGCCCTATGACATTGCCCCCTGCCTCGGCGAGTTTTGACGGAGTCCTAACCAGCGCCGAACCTAGCCGACCAATCCAACCTTGCGCCATCTCCGCCCCTCGCAGCGGAGCGGCAACGAAGATCACGCGACCAATCTCAGGTCGGTGATTAAAGATGAACGCATCTTCAAAAAGTTTTCGGCTTGGGTTTGGAAGATCCAACTTGTCAGAGTGCTTGCCGAAGAAATCCAACCATAGCCTATCCCCCACATCGGTGATGAGCAGGCGGCTGATACAGCCGCCCATGCTATGGCCGACGACG
>CANHTV010000069.1 GCA_947463285.1 Verrucomicrobiaceae bacterium
CACTCATGAGGGCATGTGTGTCCGCTGTGAAGAGGAAGACATCCGCGCTGTTGGTCGTAACAGCATCGGCGTGCGTGGTATCCGTGTGGAAGAAGGCGATTATATGATCGGCCTCGCTGCGGTGGACTTCACCAAGCAACTGCTCGTTGTTTCCGAGAACGGTCTTGGCAAGCGCACCTCGTTTGAAGAATACCGCCTCACCAATCGTGGTGGCAAAGGTGTCATCACGATGAATGTCACTGAAAAGACGGGTAAAGTCGTCGCTGCCCTTGCCGTCGCGGATTCTGATGAACTCATGCTCATGACCAGTCGCGGTCAAAGTGTGCGCATTCGTGTCAGCGACATCCGTGAGACAGGTCGCAATGCTCAAGGTGTGAAGCTTATGGACCTCAAGAAGGATGAGACCATCCAAGATGTGGCCACCGTTATCGCGGAGGAGGAAGAAGCAGCGGCTACTGACGAGGCTGATGTTTCTGAAGGCAGCAGTGATGCTGAAATCACGGTCGATGCCGAAGTCTCATCAGCTGCCGAGGCGGGTGAAGCTGCGGCAGAGTAATGCCGCATGAAAATCGTGGAGTGATGGCGAGCATCACTCCACTTTGATAGATTTCCAAGAAACGCCAATTCTGAAGAAGTCGGAGATAATCATTCCCAGAATCAAGACGCTGGCGGTATGCTACATTTGTTGTCATGCCGCCAGCTTCTTCGTCTTCAGCCTCAACCTCCGCCCAAACGCTTCGTGGGCTGGTGGAGCGTGTGGTTTATCACACCGAGGAGACGGGCTATTGCATCTTAAAGGTCCTGCCGACGGGTGAGCGTGAAGCCGTCAGTCTCATTGGCAAAGCTCCGCGCGTGGTCGCTGGTGAGCAGTTTGAAGCGGTCGGTCAATGGGAGTCCACCCGTGATTATGGTCAGCAGTTTAAGGCGGAATCCCTCAAGCTTACGCGTCCAGATTCCGAGGTCGGCATCGAGCGCTATCTCGGTAGCGGCTTGATCGAAGGCATTGGCCCAGCCTATGCAAAACGGATGCTGGCGAAGTTTGGCAAACGCATCTTCGACGTCATCGAAAATGAATCCGTGAAGCTCGAAGATGTCGAGGGCATCGGGCGCAAACGTAGACTGGAGATCCGCGAGTCCTGGCTGAAACAAAAGAGCCTGCATAACATCATGCTCTTTCTGCATCAGCATGGCATCAGCTCCTCTCGTGCCCTGCGGATTTACAAGACCTATGGAGACGAGGCGCTCTCGGTGCTCTCCTCGAATCCCTATCGCCTAGCGCAGGATATTCAGGGTGTCGGTTTTAAAACAGCTGATGACATCGCCTGTCAGCTTGGGCTGGCAGCAAACGCACCTGAGCGATTGCGAGCCGGGCTGCTGCATGTCTTGGAGCAGGGTGCTGAGAATGGTCACACCTGTATGCCTGAGGCTTTGACAATACAAAAAGCCATGGATCTGCTGGGCTGTGTACAGCCACTTCTGCACACGGAAGTGGAGGCCTTGATCCTTGCCGGGCAGATGCTGAGGCTGACCCTTGAAGCGCAGCTCATGCTCTGCCTGCCTCATCTTCAAGCAGCCGAACAGAGCATCGCCAAAGCCTTGTCGTGCCTGGTTTCGCAGCCGCCAGTCTATCCGCCGGTGGACATGGTGAAGGCACTGGTCGCAGCTTCGCAAGCCACGGGTAAAAAACTCGCGCTCAGTCAGGAGGATGCTGTCAGGGCCGCTCTGGAAAATCGCTGCCTCATCATCACTGGTGGCCCCGGTGTGGGGAAGACAACCATCCTCTGCACCATCCTCAGCATTCTGCGGGATCAGGGCGTCAAAGTCACCCTCGCCGCTCCTACCGGACGCGCCGCCAAACGACTGAATGAAAGTACCGGCGTCGAGGCGAGGACCCTGCATCGCCTGCTGGAGTATCAGGGCACCGGGCAGTGGGGCCGACATCGTGGACGACCGCTCACGGGGGACCTGTTTGTGTTGGATGAATGCTCCATGATCGACACGCCGCTGATGGCTCAGTTTCTGTCGGCCTTGCCAGCTGAAGCGCATCTGCTGCTCGTTGGTGATGCCGACCAGCTGCCCTCGGTTGGTCCCGGCATGGTTCTTCACGATCTCATCCTGAGCGGGCGTATTCCCTGTGTGCCTTTGCGGGAAATTTTCCGGCAGGCTGCCACATCCCAGATCATCACCAGCGCCCATGAGATCAATCGCGGTCAAGTGCCAAGTCTCAAACCTCAGCGTGAGGGCGACTTCTTCTTTATCGAAGCCGGTTCACCTGAGGAAATCTCCCGCACTTTGGTCGATCTCGTGCAGCGTCGCCTCCCAGCTCGTTATGGCTTTGATCCCGTGCGTGACATCCAGGTTCTGACTCCCATGAATCGGCAGCTGCTCGGCACACACACCTTGAATCAGCAACTGCAAAGCGCTCTGAATCCACCTAACGAATTAAAGTATGAGATCGAGCGTTTTGGTGTCAACTTTCGCGTTGGCGATAAAGTCATCCAGACACATAACAACTACGATAAAGATGTCTTTAACGGTGACATCGGCCACATCGTCAGCCTTGAGTCCGAGCCTTTAAAAATCTGTGTCCGCTTTGAAAGTGACCGTCTGGTAGATTACGAGCCCGGCGAGCTTGACGAGCTGCGTCTCGCCTACGCGATGACCATTCATAAAAGCCAGGGTAGCGAATTTTCATGCGTCGTCATTCCCGTCAGCACCCAGCACTACGTCCTTCTGGAGCGCAGCCTCATCTACACCGCCATCACCCGTGCGAGGAAGCTGGTCGTCCTCGTCGGAGATCCTCGTGCACTGACGCTGGCTGTTTCTCGTCAGGAAAGCCGCAAACGATGGACCGGGCTGCGGCACATCATGGCGTGAAAGATCATAGTCTGAATTATTCATGAACATCGTTGCGAAACCGCTCAAAAGCTTGAGGTCGCAAGGCGGGTGTTGTTTTGAAAGGCTAAGTGTATTGGTAGATACTCGAAGCTTTTCAAAACAAGCCCAACGCTGCAGAATCGGGGTTTTCAGCGTATGTAGTAGAAGGCTCATGAATAATCCCGGCTAGAAGTTGGGTTGGCCGAAAAACTCACTTTAAGAAACACTGCTGCTGGTGCTCATCCATGGTGCTGAAGGATGTCTTAACCAACTTTCTGACTCACGGCAGGATCAGTACAAGGGTCCTTTTTTCACCAGATCATGAAGTTAAATTGGTTCTCGTCCATCCGTGGCATTCACAGTTCATGGCTGACGAAAGTTTACGGATGGATGAGACTTGCAGGAGGATAGCTGACGGCATAATCGCCTTCCTTTTCCTGAAGATGCCAGTATTTCGAACCCACAATGTTCAGGTTGATAAAGAAAGGTTATTCGTCCCCTTCCTTTGACCTCAATGTCTGCAGGAGCATCTTGATTTAGGGCTGGAAAACGCACCACCGTCGGGCAGGCTCCCCTAGGGGCCTTCGATCCATGGACCGTTCTATTTTCAAGAGGCTTCACTTCCCAAAGCACTGCACGCGTCCATCCATGGTGCTGACATAC
Source organism: Verrucomicrobiaceae bacterium (assembly GCA_947463285.1). GTDB lineage: Bacteria > Verrucomicrobiota > Verrucomicrobiia > Verrucomicrobiales > Verrucomicrobiaceae > Prosthecobacter. Next base: position 3,541 of record CANHTV010000069.1, read on the forward strand.
ACGCGGCCCTGCGCCACGGTGATGCCATCCCAAACGGGGGGGCTGGTGAGTTCGAGGCCGGTGGATTGCTCGCCGGTTTCGGTGTTCACGGCCCACATTTTGGCACCGCGGCGGCCTTCGAGGGCTTCGTTTTGTTCGTTGAGCTCTTTGAGGATTTCGGGGTCTTTGGCGGCGAGACGTTCGAAGGCGTATTCTTCGTCGATGGTATCAGGAGCGCCGCTGACGAGGACGGTTTTGCCAGCCAATGCCATGCTGCGGGCGACGATGGGCACGAAGCGATCCCAGGTGTGCTTCACGAAGCTGCCTGCGCCGCCTTTGCCACCCTTGCCACCACCGGCGGGTTTGAACCACAGGGCGGCTCCGACCTTGCCTTTGCCGGTTTCGACACCTGCGCCGATACCGTGGGCGGTGTTGGCGGAGCTGTCGCGGCTGTCGCCGTTGTCGAAATTGCAGATGAGGACGGCGTCGGCGGGTTTGGAGTCGGGGGCTTCAAAGCGCTGCTGAACTTCGGCAGCGGTGAGGGCTTTATGATAGAGGGCGAACTGATCGAGTAGGCCGCTGAAACCTCCGGCACTGCCTTCGGCGGCTCCATCGCCGTTGCCGAGATACATGGGGCGGGCGGGTTTGCCAGCGATGAGGTCGCTGCTGCCTTCGGCGACGAGTTTGCCGTCGATGTAGAGGCTAAGCTTTTTGTCTGTGGCGAGCGTACCGACGAGGTGGTGCCAGCCTTCGGTGAGGGCCTCGGCAGAGACGATGGTCACGAGTTTACTGGCGCTGCGGATGTGGAGCTGCGGTTTCTTTTCGCGAATGTCGAGGGCGATTCCCTGTTGTGGTCCACCATGGTGCAAAACAGTGCCGTTGGCGGTATCGGGCAAAACCCAAGCTTCGACCGAAATGGCGGTCTGGGTGGGATCGAGCGCTTCATGATCGGGGAAGAGCACGGAGCCGGGGATGGGGGCATTGGCGACTACTGCGGGGGCACCTTTGCCCTTTCCTTTGCCTTTACCCTCCGCCTTGGCGTTCTTTTTCGCGCCTTTGCCTTCTTTGACGAGGGCTGGAGGCTGCACGGCGAGCGGCTGACCATCGGGGCCTAAAACGAGGCTGTTGCCCTTGCGCTCGGTGGTGGCTCCTTCGGTGGTGAAGGACTCTTCCGGTGGCGTCTTCGGCGTGGAGAAGAGGGTGTACTCCATCGTCGTGGTCCATTTGTAATATTGGGCCTCGCGACCATACGAGTACACGTTTTTGTCGTCGTGGACGAGAATGCGGCCTGCGGGAGCATATTTGCCGGCTTGATAATAGCCGCTGTGACCTCCAGCGAAGCTCTTGCCATAGACCCAGTAGCTGCGGTGGAAGTTCGAGTCGTCGAGGAAGCCCATGGGGGCGAATAGATGAGCGCCTTCACCTTTATGGGCGCCGCCTTGTTTGTCGAAATCACCGCTGACAGGGCCGACTTCGACGCGTTTGCCGTCTCCGATGATTTTTTGCGTGCGGAGGTAGGTCCACTTGCCGTCGCTGCTGAGGATGTCGTTGAGGGCGACGGGCATCTGAAGCGATTTGTGGCGATCATTGAGGTCGCCTCCGGTTTCGGGGTCTTTGTCGTCGTAGTTTTGCTTCACGCGCATCTCGCCGGTTTTCGCATCGAGTCGGTAGAACCACAGACCGCCGTCTAGGAAGCAGGAGTGACCGGCGATGCAGCTCACGAGGCCGTTTTCAACCAAGACACTGCCGTGCACGGGCCACACGCTCTCCATCATTTCCCAGGCTCCATGACTGAGCATGACGGGCGCGGCCTGGAACTTCCAAACAAGCGCTCCATCGGTGGCGCGAACGCAATAGACCTGGCCGTCTTTGCCGCCAAAGAACACGCGGCCTTTCCAATATGTCGGCGGTGAGTCGATGCGGCCACCGGCGATGAAATGCCACGCGGGTTTGCCGGTGGCGGCGTCAAAGGCATGCAGCGTGTGCTTATCGACCTCGCTGACAAAGGTGAGGCCTGCGGCGGTGGTGGTGGTGCTGAGTGGAGGCGTGAGTTTGACCTCCCAGGCCATGGCGAGATCCTTTTTGAGATCACTCTTCGCCGCGCCACTGCGGGCGTTGTCGCTGCGATAAGTCGGCCAGTCTTCGCTGCTGGCTTCTTTTTCGTCGATGGCATCGGCATACGCAGGGCCTTTCACCAGGCGCTGATCGTCAGGCGTATTCGCAGGCATCGGGTAACGCGGTGCGCTGGCCATGACGGCCATGCCATCGAGCTTTGCCTCGGGGTAACAAGCGCAGTTGTGAGGTCCGGCATAGGTCAGGCCGTTCGCGGGCATCACGCCATAAAGACAAGCACCACGCACCCAGTGATTGAGGTCCCAGTGCTGCTTTTCCATATCGACATACTCGATGCCGGTGCGGCTGGGGATGATGTATTTCTCCGTCGCTTTGCCCATGTAGCAGCGATGATGGAACCAGTAGGTGCCCTCTGGCACGTCGGGGAAGAAGCTCTTCTTTTTCTCACCAGTGAGCGGGTCAAAGCCGCGATACTCGCCGCTTTGATTGCCGTTCATGTTACCGGAATTCCATACGAGGCCCTGGGCAACGATGACGTCCTCCAAGCTGCGGTAACCGCTCTTTTCATGCGGTGCGGTCCAGATGTCTTTGCCCGTTTCGGCATTCATGCCCTTCATCGCGCCATCACCACCGGCGTAGATGATCACGTCGTTGTGTAGGAGGATGCGCGGGGCAAAATTGAACTCATAAAGCTGACGGCGTTTGGTTGGGTCGGTGGTGAATTTCACCTCGCCGGTCTTCGCGTCGCGGGCGGCGATACCGTCGCCGTTGTAATAAACGAGGCGTTTGTCATCGATGGCCAGCGTAACGGGCGCGATGCGGTCTTCTTGCTGCCAGAGCGTCTTGCCGCTCTCGGCATCAATGGCGAAAAGATGGCGCGGTTTGCCGTCCCAATTGAACTCGGTCTCCACGCGCTTCTGGTCGCTCTGCTGCTTCACGGCGAAGTCTTTGTTCAGCACCCACGGCTCCTTGTTCACGAGGGCGAAGATGGTGCCGTTGCGCATGATCAACTCTTCCGCGCCTTTGGTTTGCTCATAGACGCGGATGACCTTGCCCGTGGCTCCATCGAGGCATGAAATCGGGTCCGCGATGCCCATGGTGACATACACTTTGTCGCCGATGGCCACGATGCGGCGCGTGAGCTGCGTGGGTCCGGACTTCAGCGGCCAAAGATGCGTGCTCCACTCCGGGATCGGCTTTTTCCAAAGCACGGTGCCGTTGAAAGCGTCACGCGCGATCAGCACAAACTTCGCCGGCATCAGGATCGAGATGCGGCTGCCCTCGTCGATGATGTAATAGATGCGGCCGCCGGCGCTGACCTTTGCACTGACCGATGACATGCGGTCATGGTGACGGCTCCAGCGCGGATTTCCCACCCACTGCATGCGTGAGGGTGGCCCGACGAGCATGTCCTTCGACGTGGGATTGCCCTTCGAGTCGTAAGCGTAGTGTGTCCACTCATCCATGTCCTTCGGCCAGGGTTTGGTGACTTTTTCCCAGCCGCCGCCCTTTTTGATCATCGCCACGCCTAGCGGCGTCAGCACCCGGTCGATCTCCTTTTTGGAAACGGCGGCCGCGTCCTCAATGACGAGCAGGTTCACGTAATTCTCGATGTAGGGCAGGTGCTTGCCATTCCACTCGGAAACCGCCACAGCACCATAACCGCCCGATTTGGAAATCGACTCACGGATGGTGCTGACAGCGCCCGCATTCGTCGTGAGGCCCTGGACTTGGTAGGAATCATTCGCCCGCAGTTTTTGCGTCACCGTGCCGTCCCCACAACCGACATGGACCACAATGCCGCCTTTAACGCCGGATTGAGCCAAGATGTCTGAGGCTTCGTCAGCGAAGAGCGGAGAGCAGAGGGCGAAGAGAAAGAAGGCAAAGCGTTTCATGCGAGCGGCCTGAAACGCAGTGGGGCAGGGGAGCTTTCAATGAAGATGACTTTAACCAGTAACCTATTTGCCGATGCAGAAGCTGGAGAAAATGACATCCAAAATCTGCTCCACGTCGATTTTACCCACCACCTCGCCAAGAGCCTCCAGGGCCTCACGCAGATCCAGGGCAATGTATTCAGGAGCCATGCCTGTTTGCAAAGCCGCGCGAGCCACGCTGACACGCTCGGCGACACGCTCAAAGCAGGCTTTGTGGCGCGTATTGATCGCCACAGGATGCTCGGCCATCAGAGGGCCGGCGCGCATGACGATGTCGCGGATAGCATCTCTCAGCGCCTCGACGCCATTGCCACCCGTGCAAGAAAAAGCGATGCCGTTTTCCCAGCCCTGCGCGATGCCGAGATCGGCTTTGTTTAAAAGCAGAAGCCTTCTGGATTCCACCGCAGCGGGTAATTGGACGCGCTGGGATTGAACCGCAGGCTGACTGGCATCAACGATTTCCAGAATCAGGTCTGCGCGTTCCAGTTCGCGCTGGGTGCGCTGGATGCCGACGCGCTCGATGTCATCGTGGCTCTCTCGTAGACCAGCGGTATCCACCAGCCTCAGCGGGATGCCGTGAACCTGGATGATCTCCTCAATCGTATCCCGCGTGGTGCCCGCCGTGGGGCTGACGATGGCACGCTCAAAGCCTAACAACAGATTAAGGAGGCTGGATTTGCCGACATTCGGCTCGCCGCAGATTACCGTGCGGGCGCCGTGGCGGAGGATGCGTCCCTGCTCGCTGGTGGCAATGAGTCGCTGCGCACGCTGGATCACGCCGTCCATCCTCGCTGTAAGAGCTTCGCCCGTGTCTGGCGAAATGTCTTCTTCCGGAAAGTCGATGTAGGCCTCAATGTGCGCCAGTACGGGCAGCAATTCCTCACGCAGGGCGTTGGCTTCTTTGCCGATGGCACCACCGAGTTGCTCATGGGCCGCCCTCAGCGCGAGGGTGCTCTGCGCATGGATCAGATCCATCACTGCCTCAGCCTGGGTGAGGTCCATTTTACCATTTAAAAAAGCACGTTGGGTGAACTCGCCCGGCTCGGCAGCGCGGGCTCCAGCTTGCAGCATGGCTTCGAGCACTTTTTGCGTCACCAGCAGTCCGCCATGACCGTGAAACTCCACCACATCTTCTGCCGTGTAGCTGGCGGGTGCCCGAAACAGCAGCAGCAGGCCTTCATCCAGCACGCTGCCTTGCAAGTCTGAAACCTGGGCACGATGAGCCGTGCGGGCGCTGAGTTCGGCCAGAGGGAGTCGTGTCTGGAAGAGCTTTTGAGCGACCTCAAAAGCCAGTGGACCTGACATGCGCAGCACGCTGATGGCGGCCTCACCGTGGGCGGTGGATACAGCGGCGATGGTGTCTGACAGCATGGGGGAAATGAAGACGGAGCGGCTTAAATCATGCCGAGTTTCATTTTACCCTCGATGGAGATCATGCCTTGATTCCAGGCCGGTTCCCAGACGAGTTCCACAGCGGCGTCATCCATGTCTTCGATGGTCATGATGCGGCTTTGAGCATCGGCGGCGATGGTCGGTCCCATACCGCAACCTGGAGCGGTAAGGGTCATTTTCACCACAGCCTTCATTTTGCCATCCTCAGACTGCTCGACACGGCAATCATAGACGAGACCAAGATCGACGATGTTGACCGGGATTTCGGGGTCATAGACGTTCTTGAGTTGGTTCCAAACCTGGGCTTCGAGATCACTGGCGTCCTCCGGCACATTGGAGGAGGTGCTGTCCTGCTCTTTCTTGCTGGCCTCGGGGTCGATGCCGAGAGCATCGACATCCTTGGCACTGATCCGAGCGAGTCCGAAATCAGTGGCCACCGTGTAGGTGCCACCCAGTGACTGGGTGATGATGACTTTCAGCCCGAGCGGCAGCTTGATGGCGTCGCCGCTGGGGATCTGGACGGCTTCGACTTCGCGTTTCAGTTCGATGGAGGAGTGCATGTTGTCTTTTGAGAAAATGGAATGAGTGGCGCGAGAATGGAGGCCACCGGGGCGATGTCAACCTACGAACGGCTAGGATCAATGGCTGAGTTTCGTACTATGAATCTGTTTAGCGATTGGTCATAACTGGCGTCCCGTCTTTTCATCTCTCTTTTTCAACCCCATTTTCATCCATGCGCACAGGCATCCTCGCAGGCGGTAATTTCATCATCGACCACGTCAAGCTCATCAATGCCTACCCCGACCAGGACATGTTGGCTGACATTCGCAGCGAGGCCAGCAGCAATGGCGGCGGCCCTTACAATGTGTTGAAGGATCTGGCCGCCATGCAGGTGGATTATCCCTTGGCGGCGGTCGGACTGGTGGGATGTGATGCCAATGGCGACTGGATTTTGCGAGACTGCCAAAAGGCCGGCATTGACGCCGGACAGTTGCGACAAAGCTCGGCGGCCCCCACTTCCTACACGGATGCCATGACGGTGATCGCCACCGGGCGGCGCACTTTTTTTCACCAGCGTGGAGCCAATGCGCATCTGGGGGAGGCTGATGTTGATTTTAGCCGGACTCAGGCGCGCTTGTTCCATCTCGGCTACCTGATGCTCTTGGATGAAATGGACCGTCTTTTGCCCGATGGCAGCACACCCGCAGCTCGTGTCCTCGCCGCAGCGCGCGCGGCAGGACTTCTGACCAGTGTGGACATCGTCAGCACCGAGAATCCGCATTTCCGCACCATCGCTGAAGCCGCGCTGCCGCATACGGACTACCTGATCATCAATGAGGTCGAGGCGGGCAAGGTCGCCGGGGTGAATCTGAAAACCGTGCCAGTGGATGTCTCGGCCGTCGCGGATGTGGCGCGTCTGCTGCTGGCACGCGGCGTGCAGCGTCAGGTCGTGATTCATTTTGAAAGCGGTGCTGTCGTGGCGGATCGCGATGGCACGGTGTCGATCCAGGCCTCGCTAAACTTGCCGCAGGGCTTCATCATCGGTGCGACGGGGGCAGGGGATGCCTTTGCCGCAGGCTATCTGCATGGCGTGCATGAAAGCTGGTCCACGGCGGACTGCCTGACTCTGGCCGTCTGCACCGCGGCTGCCTGCCTGACGCATCCCACGCCGTCAGAGGGATTGCGGCCTGTAGCCGATTGCCTGCGCTATGCCGATGAGTTTGGCTTTCGGCAGCTCTGAGCCGTGTTTGGAAAGAATGCTCTTCCCATAACTGCGATGCTCTGAATAATCAGGGCTCCACTTTGCGTTCTTTCCCGCTCATGTCCAACACCCCCTCTAATTCTGGCCGTAACATGGCCCTCATGGCTGCCTTTTTGGGCTGGCTTTTCGATGGTTTTGAAATGGGTCTTTTCCCGCTCATCGGCAAGCCTGCCTTGCAGGATCTGCTCGCCAATACCGCCACGCCTGAGGTTCTGAGTGCTTCGCTGGATCGTTGGTTTAGCGTCATCATTGCCACGTTTTTGGTCGGTGCGGCTACCGGTGGTGTTTTCTTTGGCTGGCTCGGAGATCGTATCGGGCGGGTCAAAGCGATGTCGTTTTCCATCTTTACCTACGCCATCTTCACGGGCCTGTGCGGCTTTGCTACGGAAGCTTGGCACATCGCCATCTTGCGCTTCATCGCCTCGCTGGGCATGGGCGGGGAGTGGGCTCTCGGTGTGGCTCTGGTGAATGAATTGTGGACTAAAGGTAACCGCGCTTTTGTCGCGGGTGCCATCGGGGCGGCGGCGAACATCGGCTACCTCATGGTCGCTGGCTTGAGCCTGGGCATGAATACCTTCATTGACACCATGCGCAGCTGGATCTTGGCCATCGGTGGCACGCCTGAAATGGCTGGCTGGCTTTTGGATCATCAGGCCTGGCGCTTTCTCATGCTCATCGGCGCACTGCCGGCGATCATCATATTCCTGATCCGTCTTTTTGTGCCGGAGTCCGACAAGTGGGAGGAAGAAAAAGCCGCTGGCAAAACCAGCCACTGGAGCACCATGGATCTCAAAGGCGTGCTCATCGGTGCCATCGTCGCCATGTTTATCATCTGGGCTTGGTCGCCCATGGGGATTGATTCTGGCGTCACGACGATCATGGCCGTGGCCATCACCTTGGTTGGATTTGGCGTCGTCGTCTGGGGTTACCTGCTGCCAGTGCGTCGTTACCTGGGCCGTGCTGAAATGGCTGGCAGCATCACCGCGGAGAGCCGCATCACAGTGCGTAAAAACCTCATCCTCGGAGCGTCACTCGCGGGCATCGCCCTGCTAGGAACCTGGGGTGCAGCACAACAAAGCGCCAAATGGTCCACCTCGGCTGATCTCAATGCCAATGGTTACACCAACGTCGCGCAATACACCCAGATCGCCACTTCCGTCGGGGCGACCATCTTTGCTTTCATCGCCCCCATCGTGGCGAACCTGCTGAACCGACGGATCACCTACTTCTTCATGTGCATTCTGGCTCTGGGATCGGCGCTGCTGTTTTATCAAACCAACGCTGTCATCAATGGCTGGTTTTTCACCTCCGCCTTCATCATGGGCGGCATCACCGCCAGCTTTTACGGATTCTTCCCGCTTTACCTGCCGGAGCTTTTCCCCACCAGCGTGCGCGCCACCGGCCAGGGTTTTTGCTTCAATGTCGGACGCATCATCGCC
>CANHTV010000070.1 GCA_947463285.1 Verrucomicrobiaceae bacterium
ACGACAGGAGCCGTACCTTTAACGATCAGGATAGCGAGACTGTCATTGGGACCAAGATCACCGACATCAAGTCCGGGCGGGTCTTCTCGATTGGTCAGTGGATTGATCAAGCGCTGAGCTGAGTCATAAGGGCTAAAGGTATCGTAGCCATCGCCCAGCACCACGAGGCCATTCGAGCCTGTAGAGAGAACGCTGAGATCTATCGACTCGCGGATCTGACCATTGTCCACGCCATCAGCCGTTGTGGCGATGACCAAGGTGAGGCCGGACAAGCTGGAAATGCCACCCGAAGTAGCTAGCAATTCGAGGTATTCATAAGCACCGTCTGGTGAGGCGACCGGATTGTGATGCACCTCATTGATGACAACCGAAGCTGGTGCCAGAGCAGCACTCAAATTGGCCCGGCCCGGTGTCGCAACACCCCGAAAACCACCGATCAGAGGCAGCACCGGATCATTTTTCAAACTGATGCTGGTGGGGCTGTTGCCACCGTAATCTCCGCCATACCAAGCAGCGGTGGAGTTCGCCGTAGCATTGCCGAGCTTTCGGGAAAGATGATCGACATCATAAGCGGGACCAGGCGTCACTTTACCTGGGGCATAAGTTTTACCCGTGCCGGTCGTCTGATCAAAACCCGTGCTGTCGAGCACCTGTGACCATGGCTGCACATCGAGGATGCCATCATCATTGGTATCCAGATCTTGATTGATCAATCCCGTGAAGTTACGGACCAAAAGCAGGCTAAAGCCGTTGTTGTCCCCAAGATCGCCAGCACTCATGCTTGACCAGGTCAGCGTCGTCTGCACCGCAGGTGCGGATGGATCACCCAACTGAGTGGCCGGATCGAGAGAATTGCCCCAGGGATGAAAACCTTCAGGGTAGTCATTGCCGAGCAGCAGCAGACCATTGTTACCCGTGGCATAAGCTCCGAGGTCCCAGGCATCCAGCACCTTGCCCAAAGCACCAGCACCACTGTTGTTGGAGTTCACCAAGATCAAAGCCACCCCGGCGAGATTGGCCGAAAAATTGCCACCACTGGCAGCGGTGTTGATGATCTCGACATACTCACTGTTACCATCCGTGCCAGGAGGATTGATGGCGACCTCATTGATGAGGAAAATCGGAGTCACAGCGGCTGAATCCAAGTTTGGCTGCCCCGGGGTGACCTGACCACGGAAGTCACCGAAGTACAAAGATGGGTCGTAATTGTTGCCCGTCGCTGCGGTGCCTGTGACTTCGCCGCCATACCAAACGGTGGCAAGACTTGCATCCGTCTCCGTCCCACGACTCAGACGACGAGCGATGCTGTCAGGAGGGAAATTGGGAGCCTGAGGTGGTGAAGTACCACCACTGCGGCGGCTGAGATCTGCCGTCGATGCCACATAAGGAAAGCGACTGCCAGCAAGATCCTGGAAACCGATACGATCCACAATCGCAGTCCATGGCTGCGTCGTTTGTCCACCGGCAGGCACGGGAGATTGTGCCCAATCCAGCAACTCGTTGCCATCCACATCCACCGTGCCGAGAGTCGTGAGCGTCGCATTGCGCAGCCCCGTCCACCCCCTAACCAGCAGGAAAGTGAGACCGCCATCAGGCGTCAAATTATCCGCTCCCAGAGAAGAATAAATGCCCGTGCCAGAGGGATCTGCCACGGTGGTTGCCGCCGACTTGAACCCAGCCCAAGGTCCGCCAAGTGGCACACGGTCATAATCATCACCAATGAGAAGCAATCCATTGCTGCCCGTGGAAAGGCCATTCAGTGAGAGCGCCTCCATGATCGCACCCACAGTATTGCCATTATTGTCGATGATCAGCAGCGTGAGCCCATCGCAGCTTTCCACACCATTGGTGGTGCTGCGAAGCTCGATGAATTCATGATTCCCATCCGTGCCCGGAGGATTGATGTGGATTTCATTCAGCAGGATCGTGGCCTGGGCTGCAGTTGCCAGCCAGCAAGAAGCCACAAACGAGACAAAACCGGAACGAATGAAAAAGGAAAGCATCATGATGAGCAGAAGTTCAGCGAACCTCAAAAGCACCTTGATGCTATCTCAACCACCTGTCACAAGGAATACAAAAATACGCACCCAGCCTTAAATCTCATAGGTTCGACTTCGGCAAGCAGAGGAACAGAATGAAGCCCCGTTTCTCCGGGTCAAAAGCCGCTCACGTTTCACTTAGACGTGACGTGCAGCCTCATAAAACGACGCAGAGATTCTTACAGTGGCGGCATGTCTTTCATCGTGATAGTTTCCCATCCAGCACTTGGCATACCGACTCGAACCCGCGTCTGATTTTGCGGCAGCAAGGGATCAATAGAGACCCAAGGCCCCACCAGCGAATCACTGGCCTCCACAGATAACACCACGTCAGAGGCAGGCGGAGCTGGAAGGTTAGTGTGTGATAAGACTCACTGTCGATCACCACCTTGCCGGGCGCAAACTCCGCGTGTTGGCTTCCTGAATCCACCGGGCTACTCAGGGCATACTCGATCAAATTCGGCGAGCCATCGGCATTAGGATCAGCGTCAGCAGATGTATCAGCCAGGAGAGGCGAGCCGGTATGATTGATCCGGGCGTCAAAACCTGAGGCAGTGATCAAAGAATGCTCGGGGCTGCCGACTGCGGTTGCCGCTACCAGATACAGCCTCAGCACAGCTCAGCAGCGATTTCCCTGTTAAATCCGGGCACCCCGGAAATCCCGGCCTGTCTGCGGCCCGATCTCAGCCCCACCTCCGCCGAAACCACCACCCGCTGCTTGAAAAAGCATCAAGTCCAGGCCGTGACTCCCTGGTGCGTGGCATGAAGGAAATGCTGGAAAGCACAGGCCACCGCATTCCTCAGGACCTCAGTCTAGCCTACCAGGGCGTGAATCCCCGTGGGCAAAACAGCGGCATCTGGCAGCGTGAAGACATCATCACCTGGGTGCTCATCGAGCCCCTCATCGCCAGCTTAGCGGCGGGAGCGCGGAATTGATTCCGCCGCGGTCGTGAACAGTGAAGACGGGATCTTCGGCGAGACGGTCTTATTCGGGGCGTTGGAGGACGCGGGTTTTTGCGAGATACTGCGGAATGAATTCCGCGCTCCGTGGGGAATTTCTGCAAGCATCCTTCCTCAAGGCTGACTGATCACGGGCACCGCAATCCACCTCGAAGCTGTCCGTTCAGGCAGCTTGCAATTCCTTTAGCATACAAGCCCAAGAGCCGGATCAATCTGCTGGCTGATCCAAGATAGCAGGCTCGTTTTTCTCCAGCGGTAGCATCAGTGAAACCAGTGCGGCGGGGATGAAGAGGAAGCCGGCGTAGAGCAAGGCCTCGCGGTAGTCGCCCACTTTGACGAAGATGCCGAAAAAGACGGTGCCACCGGCCGCGACGATACGGCCGATGTTGTAGCAGAAGCCTGAACCCGTGGTGCGCAGGAGCACGGGAAAAATAGGCGGCAGGCACATGGTGAAGAGACCGAAGACGCCCTGACAGGCGCCGATGATGGCGAACTGGATCTTCGTGGTTTCCCAGTCCCAGGTGCGTGAAAAGGAGATGTACATGATGGCAAAGTAGGCCAGCATCATGAGAACGATGGCTTTGCGGTAGCCCATGAGCTTTGCCAGTGCTCCGGCGATGTAGTTCCCAATAAGGCTGCCGAGCATGATCCACATGAGGGCGGTAACGAGCGCGCCGTCTTTGCCTTCTTTAGTCAAACTAGCGATCTCAGGCAGGCTGAGGATGTGTTTTTGCTGCCAGAACAGGAAGGTCCAGTGGGCGGTGAGTGACACTGCACAAATGATGAGGACTCGCCAAGTAATGCCGCTCACCTCGGGGCCGAAAAGATCGCTGATGCGCGGCACGGGCTGGCCTTCACGGGCTTTTTCCCACTCCTCGGTCTCCGGGACGGCTTTGCGAATCCAAAGGGTGATGAACGCAGGCAGCACACCGATGAGGAAGATGTAGCGCGGCTCCTGACCGGCAAGCATCCAGCCCGCAAAGCAGGCAAGCAGCACACCGCAGTTCACGGCAGATTGCAGAGTGGCCGCGATCCACGGACGCCATTTCTTAGGCCAAGTCTCAGAGAGCAACGAAGCACCGACGGCCCACTCACCACCAATGCCAAGAGCGGCGAGGAAGCGGAAGATCATGAGATGCCACCAAGTCTGAGCAAAGAAGGAGAGCCCGGTGAAGCAGGCATAGGTCAAAATAGTGAGGGTCAGCGTGCGGCTGCGTCCCAGGAGGTCACCGACGCGACCAAAGAAGGCTCCTCCAAGTGCCCAGCCGACAAGGAATGCAGCCTGGATGATAGCTCCATGCTGCCCCACAGCGGGATCGCTCTCTGGCAGAACCATCAGCTGAGCCACAAAGGCCGTGGCGACGAGTGTATATAAATGCATGTCCAGCCCGTCGAAGAGCCAGCCAAGCCAGGCGGCGATCCCGGAGCGGACTTGGTGGGGCGATAGATCGCGGAGTCGGGTGATTTCTGGAGTCGAGGCTGGGCTGGTCATGGAAAACTGCAGTAGTGAAGAGTCGAGAGCCGTTTGGCAAGCATTCAGAAACGTCGTCCAGAATGGATTCAATACTTGAGGGACACAAATTATGCACAATCCGTAATTTCTAAATAAACTTACACCTTCAGAGCTGCGAGTTGGTATTTTTATAAAAATTATTGTATTTTCCGGAAAATTTTTGCACAGTTGCGCCACAGCTTTTAGAATACCTAGCAGTTTAAAGAACATGCTAGCAAAAATCAGCTCGCCAAGATCCTGCATTCTACGGCACATTCTAGGCTCTACTGATTATTTAGGAATGCTCTCTGATCTAACCAGTTTCGGACATCTGACGATTTCCCGCCGTGCAAGCGGGGAGCCTATCCGTGTCGTGAGATCACCTGACGAACAAGTATTTCTAGCCTTTGACCGGCAGATCAAAAGACTGGTGGAGCTGCATGTCTTACGCCAGGGAGCCGTGATGGATGGCAGCGCGAAACGCTCAGCCTACGAACGCGCCCAAATGGCGGCCGAGGTGCGCGGCCCCAGCTTCATGCGTGTGCTGGAAGTGGGGGAGGACCAGGGCATGGTCTATTACACCAGCAATCTGAATGAGGGCGAGTTTGTCAGTGATTACATCGAGCGACGTGGTCCCCTGCCCCAAGCCACGGTTTTCACCCTGCTCCAGCATTTGCTGGATGATCTGCTGCTTTTTTCTGATCGCCAAAGACTGGTCTCCCAGATGCGCCTGGACCGCGTGATGGTCACGACCTTGGAGGACACCTTCCTGCAACTGCGCCTCTATGACTTTGGTCTATCCAATGATGAGGTGGAGGAAGTCGCGGGCAATCACCAAATCATCCAGGTCTGCGAGCTGATGTTCCTAATGCTCACGGGCAAACCTTACGCCGGTGAAAATCCCGACCTCTACACGACGCTGACGGCACTGCCCATGAGCCTGCGCACGACCTTGCGCACCGCCCTGACCGACCCGCGCAACGCGCCGACCTCGACCGAAAAACTGCGCGATGACGTCCGCGAGGCCTGTGGAGCCTTTATCAGCAGTATCCAGGCCCGCAATTCACGCAAGCAACTGGTCATCACCCCTACCCTGCTGCCGCATTTCCAGCTCCAAGACCTGCTGCTCGAAAACGTGCCAATAGATAAAGTGCTCGGCAGCCGCTTCCGTGTGGAGGACGGCCAGGACGTCCGCCGCTATCCGTTTTCCATCCCCTGTCAGAATGTCAAAAACGACCAGCCGGTCACCGTGCATCTGCTGCCGCCGGCCCGCATCGTGGAGAAGACGGAATATGAGGCCGTGCCGCTGCAAAGCTGGCGCTTCAGTGCGGACAAGCACCCGAACATTCTACGCAGCCTCAGTCTCTGGGAGAGCCCGGACTGGAGCTTTCTGACTGAGGAACGGGAAACCGGATTCACCCTCAGCCGCCTCCTCACCGAGCGTCTCACTTTAAACCCGACCGAAGTCGTGCTGCTATTGCGGCAAGTGATGGCCGGCATGAATCAAGCCGAAGAATGCGGCGTCGAGCATCTGGAGATCCATCCTTCCAATCTCTTCATGAAAGTCGGCAAAGCCGGCCCCATGCTGAATCGTGAGCATGACAAACTGATGCAGAAACGCCTGGATGCCTGGCCGCCGTTTCATGTCAAACTACGCCCGCATCTGACCATGCGGAATCTCTACGAAGCCCCGCTCGTGGAGCTGCCAGAAAACTCCGATCCCGCTGGTGAGCACCATGCCGTGCGCGAATACCGCAACCGCACCTTCGTTGCCCTGGCCACCTACGTACTCACTGGAGCTCGCCAGATCGGCGAGTCGCCCGTTTTCCCAGAGACAGTCCCCGAAAGCCTAGCCGCCTACATTCGCGAAACGCTTCTCCACACCAGCAAGCAAGGCTCCACACCGGCACCAGCCGAGTTTGTGGAAAAATTTGAAACAGCGATGAGTGGCCCGACACAGCCAGATCTGGCCTCGCGGATTCGCGGTTCCAGCATCGCTGTGGAAGAAATGGAAAGCGTCGGCAGCGTCTCAGATTTTGACGATGACCAGCCCATGCCGGCAGATGATTTCGAAGACGATGTCAGCCTGATCTCCAGACGGCTGCACGCGCATGAATTTGATCTTCACCACAAGAAAAAGACTCTCGGCTGGCCAATTTGGGCAGCTGCCGCTGCGATTGCCGGTCTTCTCAGCTGGTGGTTCATGGCCGGTGATAACGGTGAAGCAAGCACCGTGCCTGCACCAGTCGTCGCAACGCCCACGATTTCCCGAGAGCCCACGCAGGAAGCGCCCAAACCGCAACCCGCCCCAGAAAAGCCAGTGACCAAACCCATGGCGGATGTGCCACTGCCACCAGATGGACCTGCGCAATCGGCTCCAAAACCCGCCGCTGAAAAATCTCAGGTCACAGCGAAGATCGAGCCGAAGAAACCGGAACCAGCCAAACCAGGGTCAAACAAAGTAGCCAAGGCAACACCGCCTGCACCGCCAAAGCCACCAGCCGCTCCTGAGACAAAGCCAATCCCACTACCGATGACACCACCCGCGACAGTCGTCGTGCCGAACACCGTCATCATACGCAAAGCCTTGCTGCCCTCGGCTGAAGAGATCGCCAAATTCAAGCAAGGTCAGGTGAAACCGACATCTCCTCAAATGCCTGTCCAGGCCCCGAGCACGCCACAGCCGCCCAAAACGAACAACAACTCTGAAGCCATTCCCACCAAGTGCGCAAACTCCCAGCCCTTGTTCGCCGAGGAAGCGAAGGCCCGGCAGTGAGCCACCAGTTTGACCGGTTACTCGACGTTTTGAATTTGCTCGCGGATTTTTTCCAGCTCGGTTTTCGCCGCAACGACGTGATGAGCGATGGCAGCGTGATTGCACTTGGAGCCCATGGTGTTGAATTCACGGAAAAACTCCTGCACCAAAAAATCCAGACTTCGCCCCACAGGCTCAGCACTGGCGAGGTAGCTGCGAAACTGCTTCAAATGGCTAGCGGCGCGGGAAAGCTCTTCTGAGATGTCGGTGCGATCCGCAAAGAGGGCGATCTCCTTGACCAGCCGTTCATCATCCAAAGGAAGCGGCAGCCCCGCCTGCTCCAGCCTCTGGCGCAAAACCTGGCGCTGATGTTCAGGGACGAGCGGAGAGGTTTCAGCGATTTTGCCAGCCAGAGCCTCAATGGTGGCGAGACGTGATTCGATGTCAGCTTTCAGATTGGCTCCTTCAGCAGCCCGCATGGCGACGAGTTGGGCCACGGCGGCACTGAGGGCTTTCTGCAACACAGGCCAGACATCTTCCGCAGGAGTCTCCGCGATTTCAGTGACGAGAACCCCGGGCAGACGCAGCAATTCACTCAGTGAAAGTTCAGCAGCAATGCCGAGGCGGCCCGCCATCAGACGCAGCTTCTCCAGATAGGCTGCGGCGAGAGTTTCATCCAGACGCGGCATGGCCCCGGCTGCGCTGCCCTGGTCAGCACGGATGTGGACATTCACCCGTCCACGGGAGCAAGCAGCGGCGACGAGGTTTCTGACCTGCGTTTCCAGATCCCCCACATCACGGGGCAGGCTCACACTCACTTCGAGCTGCTTGCGGTTCACACTGCTGCATTCCACCACCCAGGTGGTGCTGCTGCTTTCCTGCCGCGCTTCACCACGGCCAAATCCTGTCATACTATTCATGGTCGGCGATACAAGCCCGTGGAGACGGCTCTGGCAAGCCATGCTTCCAAGCGCCCCCATTAAAAACAGAAACGCACGGGAAGTGAATCCCGTGCGCGCTGTTTAGTGTCAACAAACCAGAGATCTAACCAGGATCTCTTGGAAGATTAGAAGCGGATGCAAATGTCGAAGGTGAAGCGGTCGTCGGTCAGGCCGTAAGGCTTGATGACGGCTTTTTCATAAGCGAGACCGAGGTCCACGTTGTCGAGGATGCGTGAGCGGAAACCGACTCCGAGCATGCCCTGGGTGCGACCACCAGCGTTGGCGGAACCGAAGTTGATGACGTCATAACCTTCGGTGTCGAGACCGATGTTGTTGCCGTCGTCAAGCACGCTGAAAGCGTTGAAGCTGACGAAAGGAATGAAGTAACGGCAAGCATAGTAGTCGAGCATGAGGCTGTAGTGAGCCACGGTGCTCTGCTCGTCTTGGTCCACGGGAAGGCGGACGCCGACGTTACCGGAAAGGTGAACATTGCCGAAGCCTTTCTGGAAGGAGACGAAGGGATTGAACTCGCCGCCGCCATGACCTTGGAACACGTCACGCTCACCCGTTGGGATGTGGAAGGTCAAACCAGGAGTCAGGATGAACTGGCTCTCTTGGTTGTCGATCAGGGCGTATTTAAGGCCGAGAGCAAGGTCCATCCATCCGTTAGGATTGCCAACGGCGTCATTGTTGACGTCGAAGTAGCCGTCCTGAGTGGCGATGATGGCCAGACGATCTGTCAGAGCATAACGGATCTGCATCGCATAAAGCTGTGCATTGCCGCCGCCGAGGAAGGAGTCATCCATGTTGTGATAAGCAAAGATCGGGCGGATCTCGGAACGGATCACAGCATCTTCAAAGAAGACTGGATTCGTCACCGGAGCGATGGTGTTGGCCTTCCAGTCGACGGCTTCGACCGGGCCTGCAGGATTTTTTGCCGCCAAAACTGGAGTGCCAGCGTTGACGGTGTTGACGAGAGAAACGGCTGCCACAGCGCCAAGGCTGAGCAACCACCGTGTACGGGAGTAGGGTTGGTGGTCCATGGCGATATCAAAGCATCTTCACCCGCGCGATGATCCACGTTACTTGTCAGAGACTGCGCTAAGACTGCGCTTTCAAGAATGACAGCGTCAAAGAAGGCCTTATTTACCTGAGATCTAAGATGAAAACTACCCTCACGGCTCTGCACTGCCTTTTTGCCACGCTCATTCTGACTCAATGTGCGACACAGGGACCTTCCCAGTATGACTACGCTTGCCCAAGTCCTGTCCCTGTCGCAAGCGCTCGGTCTAGCGCACCTGCCCCCATGCAGGAAAGCCAGATGAAGCTCGCCGAAAGACCCGGCTTGGGCACTCAGCTGGGGCCTGTTTTGCACCGCGATCTGGCATCCACCCATTTTGATCGTCGCAACCCCAGCAGTCCTGATGCCACGGTCAGCTTTCACTACAACGACGAAGAAGGAGCCCAGCTCATGGCACGAGTCCACGGCGGTGGCCGGATGAAGCATGGCGGCAGCATCACGCTCATCCCAGGCAAGCTGAAGGTGCGCATGCTGGCCTCCCGTGGTTACTGGGGTTATGAAACTCTTCAGCATTACCGCGCCGGAGACCAATACACCTTCATGGGCAAAGAAGGCCGCCAGTATGAGATGCATTTTGAAAACCTGACGGATCATCGCCTGGAAATCATCGTCTCGGTGGACGGGCTGGATGTGCTCAATGGCCGCCCCGCTTCGGTGCGCAATGCGGGCTATGTGATCCCTGCTGAGAGCACCATCCGTATCGACAGCATGAGAGTCGGCGGTGTGCTGCGCAGCCTGCGTTTTGGCAGTGTGGCAGACTCACGGGCAGCCACCAGCTTCGGTGAAAAAGGAGCCCGCAATGTCGGTGTCATCGGCGTAGCGATGTATGAGGAGGACGAGATCGCACGTCGCCGTCGTCGCGTGGAGGAAAACTATGTTCGAGATGGCGCACGCGCCTTTGGGAACTGAGTTTGACCAAGCCTTTCTTCTGCGGAAGATCGCGGCCCATGAAACTCACCACTTGGAACGTTAACGGCATCCGTGCCTCACTCAAAAAAGGACTTCAAGAATACCTGCTCAGTTGCGATGCCGATGTGATCTGCCTTCAGGAAACCAAGGCCATGCAGGAGCAGGTGGACTTGTCCTTTTTCAGCACTCATCAGGCAATCTGGAACAGCGCGGTCAAAAAAGGTTATTCCGGCACCTGCATCCTCAGCCGCATTCCATGGATCTCTAAAACCATCGGCATGGGCATTCCCGAGCATGATCAGGAAGGCCGCGTCATCACCACGGAGTTCCCAGACTTCTACGTCGTCACCGTCTATACCCCGAACTCCCAGGGCGAGCTGGCCCGCCTGCCCTATCGCCTGAGCTGGGACGCGGCCTTCCGCGCTTTTTTAAAGAAGCTGGAGGCCCACAAGCCCGTGCTCTGCTGTGGTGACCTGAATGTCTCCCATCAGGAGATCGACCTCGCCAACCCCAAGAGCAACCATATGAACCCCGGCTTCAGCGATGAAGAACGCGCGAGTTTCACCGCCCATCTGGAGGCAGGTTTTGTGGATGCCTTCCGTGTATTTGATCAAAGCCCCGGCCGCTACACCTGGTGGACACAGCGGACACCAGATGCCCGCGCCAAAAACATCGGCTGGCGGCTCGACTACTGGCTCGCCTCCGAAAACCTGCGTCCCGCGCTCAAAAGCTGCACCATTCGGGATGATATTCACGGCTCAGACCACTGTCCCGTAGAGTTGGTGATTGACTAAGGCAGCCGATCTAAAAATAATTTCATATTCTTTGAACCCCTTTTTGGAAGTGTGGTCTGAAAATTCAGGTCACTTTTCAAAAATTCGTCCTGAGCCATCTGCCTCCGCTTGCCGGGAGCCTGTTGAAGACAGAACTCAAGACAACCTAGACGGGTCGGAAGCATCGCTTCCGGCCCGTTTTTTTAAGCCTGATACAGACGCTCGATCATGCCGATGGACTTTGTGCCGGGCAGGGCGCCAACTTCCATCTGATTCATGACGTAGGCGAAGGAGATACCGTTTTCAGGATCTGCAAAAGCCAGACAACCACCTGCACCAGGATGCCCGAAGGCCTGCAAGGAGGGACCATAATGCTGACGCAGCTTGCCCGGAGGCAGGCAGGGGTCCGTCTGCACGGGATCTTGCATCACGCCAGCCGCGAAGGCGATGGGAGCGCAGAGGACGAGGTCATCTGCCTGTGATAGCTTTTGACTGAGCAGCTCGACCACTGAGGCAGGCACCACCTCGCGTCCGGCCCAACGGCCACCTTGAGCCAGCATGGCGTAAAACTGACCAAGTCCACGAGCACTACCGACTCCGCCCATGCTGGCGTATCCGTGCTTCCAGGTTTCAGGCTGATTAAAATCACTCACGGCATTCAGACCCATGGGCGAGCTGAAAGTCCGCTGAGTGATGGTACCAGACGTACTGAATGCCTTTAAAAACGGCTGATCTGCGCCCGCGATGCTGATTTTGCCAGGGAAGACAGAGGCCACACGCTCATGCTGCGCTGTTGGTAGGCCGATCCAGAAATCCAGGCCCAGAGGGCTGCCGATGGTCTCGCGGAAATACTCACCCAGAGAATCCACCCCGGTGATCCGGCGCACGATCTCATCCATCAGAAAGCCAAAGGTCCGTGCATGATAACCCTGCTGAGTGCCGGGCTC